>JBPCUN010000118.1:0-10261 GCA_051011115.1 Weeksellaceae bacterium | reverse complement strand
AGATAATACAGTGGTATCGTCTGTGATAGCTACATATTCTGCAGCTTCCAAAAGCATGAAGGCTAGCTGTTGCGCATGATTAGCTCCACTGTTTTGATATCTAGAAATATTGATAGCTAAGGAGTTTTGATAGCTGCTTTCTTTTCTAATTTGATTAAAGTGTACTAACGTTTTCTCTTGAGATAATGATGGATAATTTCCAAATTCAACTAAATCACCTAAGAAATCCCAATCTAGAAAGTTATTTTTATTTAACGCTTGTATAGGAGGTAATTCATTCTCAAAAGTTGAAAATATAAGTTCAGAATCAGAAGGCATATATTCCTTTAGCTGGCTAGCCTTTAATTGAATGCCGTCTAAGCTATCATAAGGGATTTGAGTGGTAGGGATGAAATTTGAAACAATTTTCCAGTTATTCTTTTCCGCTAAAAAAGACTCATGGTTCACATCATTTTTAGTATACAAAGGCTTTACGTCAAAGCCCTCTGGCATGGCTGTAATTAAGGTTTCTGCGTAGTCTGCACCCTTCAATTCAGCTTGTACGGCAGTTTTCCATTGTTTCTCGTTTACTGGATCAAAGGTTTTAAATAAATCACTCATAGCTTACGGAATCTTTTTTTTCTATAACAAAGATGTCTTCATTCTCTCTTTTCATCAGGTACTTTTCTCTCGCTAGCTTTTCATATTGGAATGGATTTTTCTTCAATTCTTCTAGTTGAGCACTTTCAATGCTTATTTCATTTTCAAAATAAGCTTTTTCTTCTTTCAAGCGAATGATATCATCATCTATTTCTTTGTGAAGATAGTAAGAATTTTGATCAAAAAAGGTCATCCATACCACGAATAATAAACCAACGATTGTATATTTATTCAGGAAATATTTAATCCACTTATTATTTCCAAATCTTATCATTTTATAGCTGGTTTAATTTATTTTTAATCACGGTAGAAATCACATCAATAGCCACATCATTCATTTTCTTTTCATTCGGTAAAATTAAATCCGCATGTACTTTTGATGGTTCTATAAATTGTTCATGCATTGGCTTTAATGTTGCTTGATATCTATCTATCACTTCGTCTAGATCTCTTCCTCTTTCTTGGATGTCTCTTTTGATTCTTCTGATCAATCGCTCATCAGAATCTGCATGTACAAATAGTTTTAGATCAAATAATTTGGTAAGTTCTGGATTGGTTAATACTAAAATCCCTTCTACAATAACAACCTTTTTGGGTGGTGTGATTAATTTTTCATCTGTACGGGTATGGGTTAAAAAAGAGTAAACTGGTTGTTCTATGGTTTCTCCATTTTTTAACTTTTTTACATCAGCTATCAATAAATCAAAATCAATAGACCTTGGGTGATCAAAATTTATTTTTAATCTTTCATCAAAAGGTAAATGACTACTATCTTTGTAATAATTGTCTTGCGATAATACAATTACATCTTCAGAAGATATGTGCGTAAGAATATTATTGACTACGGTGGTTTTTCCAGAACCAGTACCACCTGCAATACCAATACAAAGCATAAAGAGAATTTTTACAAACTTACAAAATTGATTAAAAAGATAGGAGGTAGATTAATTAAAATCTAAGAAATTTCCACCTATTTAGAAAGAATTAAACTTAATCCAAAAAGGATAGCAAAAGCCATTGTGAGCAATGCTGTTTTCTTCAATTCAGAGTCTAAAGCCTTATAATCTTGGGTCTTAGCAACCTTATACATCAAGAAGCTAGCAGGTATAATTAGGACTAAAAAGATGTATTGAAACCAATGAAATGCTGGCTGATGTAGCATGAATAGAACGCCTAAAACAAAAGGTAAAAACATTAAGACCCCATGATAATTTTTAGCATAGAAAAATCCTATAAGAATTGGAATAGTTTTTTTACCAGCACGCTTATCTTGGATCAAATCGCGCATATTATTCAAGTTCAATACGGCCATACTCAACAAGCCAATAGCTGATGCAGGATATAATATAATAGGGTCAAAAGACTTGGTATAGAGCATATAGGTACCCATAACTGCAACTAATCCAAAAAATATAAAGACAAATAAATCTCCCATGGCGCGGTATCCATAGGCATTTTCTCCAACGGTATAGTTAATGGCAGCCCATACGGAGGCTGCTCCCAATCCTATAAAAATTAAAAACCACTCCCAATGTGTTGGTAAAAAAGAATAGGCTAATAAGGCAATTGCTGATACTATAGATAATCCGGTGGTTATCATTACAGCTTTTTTCATTTGGGTTGCTGTGATTTCGCCAGAGGCAACGGCACGTTTTTCTCCAGTTCTAGCATCATCTGTACCTTTAATCCCATCGCCGTAATCATTGGCATAATTTGACAAGACCTGAAGAAATAAAGTGGTTAAACAAGCAAGGATCAATATGATCCAGTCAAATTCATCTTGATAAATCGCTAGTAGAGTTCCTAAAAAAATTCCGCTTAGTGATAGCGGAAGCGTTCTTAATCGGGCAGCATCAATCCATTTTTTCATTCTGCAAAAATCATAAATATTTTTCGAAATTCAATCCAGGAAGGTCCTTAAATTGTATATTATTAAAAACTTTTTCTATTATCATTCTACAACGTCTTCTTGTGAAATAGCCTTGATGAGACCCACCTAATTCTGGTTCTGGGATTTCTACGAGCCAAAGAAACTTATTGTATTTCACTATTTTTAAAACTTCTTTCTTCTCATTGATAAAACCAATAAAGCTATCATCATTTTCTGGTAAGTTATCATAGATTTCTAAGGCTTGCCACACACTAGCATCCAAGGCGCGACCCATGGGAATGCCAATTTTTGAATGATAATTTTTAAAAAATAACTTCATATAAAGAAAAGTTGACTTTTACTGAAAATGAAGGTAAGTTAAATTAAATTTATTAAAAAACCACCTGTCTTGGTGGTTTTAAACTTATTGTTGAACATTAAATGTTTTATAGTCCTTCTTGGAGTTTATTTCTTTTAATCTCAAAGCTTTCAATAGCTTCTTTGATAATATCCATTGACTCAGAGGCAGATTGATGTACTTTTGCTAACTTCTCATCTAGTTCTTTAGATTCAATATTAAATAAATCCACCTCTACATGTCCTAATTTTTCAATAAGACTTCTCTGCGTGTTTTGAATGTCTTCCATTCTATTTAAAACAGAATTCATTACTTCTAATTTATTTGCCATAATATTGATTTTAGATGATATGTCGCAACAAGCATTCCAAGATTTTAATATTATATTTGTAAAAAATAATAGTGTATATGAAAATTCTCGTTCTTAATTCTGGTAGCTCATCAATTAAATTTCAAGTGATCGAAAAACCCAATGATCTTATTCTTGCCTCAGGATTAGTAGAGAAAATAGGCCTGTCGGAAGGTGCAATACATTATAAAGCAGGAGATTATCAACATACTGTACATATACCCGTCCCAGATCACCAATTTGGTCTAGAAAAAGTGGCCATTTTGTTATTAGACAAAGAACATGGGGTATTAAAGGATGTAAAAGACATAGAGGTTGTAGGGCATAGAGTGGTGCATGGAGGTAATGCTTTTACGAAAACCACTTTTATTACGGATAAAGTAAAAGATAAAATTAAGGAATTGTTTGATTTAGCACCGCTGCATAATCCACCAAATTTAACGGGAATAGAAGTAGCAGAAGAAATGTTTGCACATGCCAAACAAGTAGCTGTGTTTGATACTTCATTTCATCAATCATTGCCTGAAAAAGCTTATACGTATGCGATCCCACTATCGTTAAGAGACGAAAAGAATATTCGTATGTATGGTTTTCACGGGATTTCACATCAATATGTGTCAGAACAAGCTATTGCGATGCTTGGGAAAACAGAGAGTAAAATTATCACCATCCATTTAGGAAACGGATGTAGTATGACTGCTGTAGAGAATGGAAAAAGTGTAGATCATTCCTTAGGTTTTGGGCCAAATGACGGTTTAGTGATGGGAACTCGATGCGGTGCAATCGATTCTAGTATTATATTTTATTTAATCAATCAATTAGGATATACTTCAGAAAATGTAAACAACATACTTTCAAAGAAAAGCGGTATGTTAGGTTTAACTGGTGAGAGTGATTTGCGCGCGATTGAAGCGAAGGCAGAAGCAGGGGACAAAGAATGTCAACTGGCATTAGACATCAATGCCTACCGCATCAAGAAAACCATAGGATCCTATGCCGCATCCATGAATGGTTTAGACGCAATTGTTTTTACGGCTGGTATTGGTGAGAATAGCGATGTAATTAGAAGAATGGCTTGTGATAACCTTGATTATCTAGGAATTGAGCTAGATTTAGAGAAAAATGCTGTAAGGTCTAAAGAACATCGAGATATATCTAAAGAAGGAAGCAAAGTGAGAATTTTTGTAATTCCAACCAATGAGGAATTAGGAATTGCTAGTGAAGGCTATAGATTAGCTACGGAATCATAAAAATCCTTTAATTATAATAAGGCCCGAGATTTTAATTCTGTTTCATTCCATTCAGATTCAGCTTCACTTGCAGCGATTAATCCTCCTCCAACATAAATTGCTAAATGATTTTGGAAAATTTCTGCACATCTTAAATTCACATAAAATGAGGTAATTTCTGGTGTTTTAATGCCGAAATAGCCCGTGTAAAATGAACGATTATAGCCTTCATTTCTTAAGATATACGCTTTTGTCTCATCTTTTGGCATCCCGCAAACGGCTGGAGTAGGGTGTAGGTTTGCTAAAATTTCTTCTAAGGCTAAACTTTGATCTTTGATGTGAATATCCGTTTTCAAATGTTGAATTTCTCCTAAATCAATGGTGTAAGGACCATTTTTTTCAATAGCTTCAGGCTTAAATTGTTTCACAATGTAATCCACCACTACATCATGTTCTTTATATTCTTTAGCGGTCCATTCTCTATTTTCACTCTTTGATTTAGTAGCAGCTAAGGCTACCGTTTTCAATCCCTCTGAACTTGATTCTAGCAATCGCTCTGGACTTGCACCCAGCCAAGTCTCTTGATGGTGATGAAATAAATAAACCCAAGCAGTTGGATATTTTTCACATAAATATTTAAATTTTTGAATAATATTCTCTGGTTTATTGTCAAGCTTTACACGACTCAAGATTATTTTATCAAAAGTTTCATCTTTTAACTTTCCTATAAAATCTTCTGCTTTATTCAAATATTCCTCTTTAGATAAAACATGTGGTAAAGAGGAATCTGGTTTAAATTGTATGTTTAATGAAAGATTATTTAATTCTTCTAAAGAAAAATCTTTATTGGATTTCGCATTAAGCAGGTATTTAGTTTGATTGTCAAAGGAATTAAATATAAACTGATTTTCGCCTTTATATTCTTCATCTAACTCCCATAATTGTATCTTAGTTTGATTAGGAAGTTTAAACAAAACAAAACTTGCATAGGTAATAATCATTTTAATCCCTTTTACTTTTTTGTGCTATATCAATAATTTTCGTTGTTAAAATAGCATAAGATATAGCGTTTTCATTTTCATCATAGATATCAATTCTTATTACATGCAGGCTATTTCCTTTTCGGATAAAACTTCCTTTAGCAAAAACTTTACCTTGTCTTGCAGATTTTAAATGATAAATATTCAAATTTGTACCCACCGCACCCATTTTATTATCAGAAAATTGTGCTGCAGACAAAACACTTCCCACCGTTTCTGCTAATGCCGCGGTGGCTCCTCCGTGTAATAAACCATATGGTTGATGTACTCTTTCATTCACAGGCATCTCTACGGTCAGAGTGTCCCCTGTGAAATCGATGTATTTCACCTGCATCCATTCCATCATGGTATGCTGATTCATTTCATTTAATTTGGCTAAAATAGCTTCCTTATTTATCATAGAAATCTTGAATTAATTTAAATTATAAAAAGGTTTAATACCTATAAAAAAGTAAAATTATACTTTTAAATAAAGGTATTAAACCCATATATAGTACGTGTTCTCCTGAGATGATTATTCTACTTCATCTAGATCATCATCATCTTCATAACCTTCTAGCTCTGCCTCAAAGAATTCAAAAGCCTCTTCTATTAAATTCTTCACTTGATTTTCTAAGTCTTCTTCTTCCTCTACATCATCAAACCACTCTACCTCATCAGTATTGGTGTTTAATAAAAATCTAGGGAATTCTGTGTGAAGTACAAAAGCATCTTCAAAATCAGAATTATCTGCCAGTAAAAATTTAGGTAAATCCATGCTTAAATATTTAGTTTAATCAAATTTAATGGAATTCATTAGATATCCAAAGCTTTCACTTTGATTTTAGACTGTATCCTATTACTCTGCCTTCTAAAACGAAATAAAAGTAATATGGCAGAAACCGTAAGACCTAACCCGAGACCAATCCACATGCCTAATGCGCCCATTCCTTGTGGTACCGTGAGGTAATAACCTAATGGCAATGCTATTGCGAAATAAGCTACAAAGGTAATTAATGTTGGAATTTGAACGTCTTGCATACCTCGCAGTGCGCCTAAAGCTGCTACTTGTACTCCATCAGACAATTGGAAGAATGCTGCAACAATCATTAGTGTGGCTGCAATGTTGATAACTTCTTGATTATCGATGTATAATTCTGGCAATGCTTGACGGAAAATAATAAATGCTATCCCGCACAACAACATAAATGCTGCAGACATCCCAATGGCAGACCATCCTGCAGTTTTTAAATTTTTATAATCTTTTAGCCCCAGTTGATTTCCTACACGGATCGTTGCAGCAACAGCGAGTCCTGTTACAATCATAAAGGTAGTAGAAGCAAGGTTCATTACAATTTGATGTGCTGCCAAATCATCTTCTCCTGCCATGCCACAAATAAAAGCAGCACTGGCAAAGGCACCTACTTCAAAAAACATTTGAAAAGCAGTAGGTGTACCCAATTGAATGAGCTTACGATATATGTAACCATGTAAATCTTTGAAATTAATGCGCTTGATGTAATCTCTAGATTTCTTGTTCATCCACATAGCACCAACAAGGGTAATCACCATCAAGATTCTAGAAATTAAAGTTCCATAAGCAGCTCCTTCAACCTCTAGTCTTGGAAAACCCATATTACCAAATATAAACCCATAATTGAAGAATATATTTAATAAGTTGGCAACAATAGTGGCCACAGCTACTACACGGGTAAGGGATAAACCTTCAGAAAACTGTCTAAAAGATTGAAAGATCATAAGGGGTATCATAGAATACCCAACCACTTTTAAGTAAGGAATGGCTAAATCAACCACCGCTTCGGGTTGGCGCATATCATACATAAATGGAATGGCCATAAATAGAATTCCTAGCAAGACTGCAGCCAATACTAAATTTAAAATTAACCCATGCGATAAGATTTTAGCTCCACGGGCTCTGTTATTTCTCGCATCAGCTTGTGCTACTAAAGGAGACATGGCAAAGCTAAAACCTATCCCAGTAATCATAATCACAAAGAATAAGGAGTTACCAATAGAGACAGCGCCTAAAGCCAGTTTCCCCAGTTCTGGATTAGATATATTATCATGCTCTCCTCCCAGAGCACCCACCATAACATTGTCTGCTACATTAACTAAAACTTGCCCAGCTTGAGTTAACATCACAGGCCAGGCAAGTTGTATGTTTTTGCTAAAATGCTGTTTATAATTCACACTGCAAAAATAGGATTTATAACTTCAATACCGTTAAGTCATCGTTATTTTTTAGGAACAAAAGTTTTTACATCTTCGGCTGTAACAGGATTAGATCCTAAGATTATTAACCGTTCTACCACGTTACGTAATTCACGAATATTACCCGTCCAAGATAGGTTTTGAAGTGCTTTGATAGCATCTTTGTTAAATTCACGAGGTGCTTGACCATGTTCTTCTGCAATTTTTGCAGAGAAATGTTCTACTAAACTTTCAATATCTTCTTTTCTGTCATCTAAACCTGGAACACGAATAAGAATCACTGCCAACCTATGGTATAAATCCTCTCGGAAGTTTCCTTCTGCAATTTCCTCTTGTAAATTTTTATTGGTAGCAGCTAAGACTCTCACATCTACATCAATTTCTTTGTCGCCACCAACTCTAGATATCTTTCCTTCTTGCAAAGCACGTAAAACTTTGGCTTGTGCAGATAGGCTCATATCACCAATCTCATCTAAAAAGATGGTTCCCTTGTTGGCTAATTCAAATTTACCCGCTTTATCCTTATGAGCTCCTGTGAATGATCCTTTTACGTGTCCAAATAATTCACTTTCGATTAATTCTGAAGGTATTGCCGCACAATTCACCTCTACAAGAGGCATCTTATTTCTGTCGCTTTTCTCATGAATATGATGAGCCACCAATTCTTTACCAGTTCCGTTAGGACCTGTAATTAAAACCCTAGCATCGGTTGCTGCAACTTTGTCAATCATATCTCTAATATCCTCTAAAGGTTTAGAGTTACCAATCATCTCATATCGAGCACTTACTTTTCTTTTTAAAGCTTTGTTTTCGTCTTTTAAAGTTTTATTCTGTTTTACCAAAGATTTCTTGTCTAATGCATTACGCACGCTGTTTAAAAGACGGTTAAGATCTGGTGGTTTTGAGATATAATCATATGCTCCTTTCTTGATGCTATCTACAGCAGTTTCTATATCCCCATGACCAGAAATCATTAAAAACGGAATATCTGGATTGAATGCAAGACCTTGTTCTAGCACTTCTATCCCATCTTTTTTTGGCATTTTGATATCACAAATTACAAGGTCATAATCTTTTTCCTTAATATGGTTAAGTCCATCCTCGCCATCTACTGCTGTATCAATCTCAAAAGTTTTGTCCTCATCAGTTAATATATTCACCAGTACATTACGAATGGCTTGTTCGTCTTCTACGATTAAAATTTTTGACATTGTATATAGTTTATTGCTCCTTCAAAGATAAGGAAATTGTTAAGGAAAAGGAACTGAATTCAGTTGAATTTAATCTCTATATTTTTTATTTAAGGCTTTTAAAATAGCCCAAGTTTCCGCATCTAATTCCCCGCTGTAGTTAGAAGGTCTAAAATGCAATTGAAAGGCCATAGTTACTCTTTTCATTTGATCACCCCATACGCCATCTTCTGCCACTTCATAACCATATTTGCTTAATTCTTTTTGATAGGATAAGATAAAATCTCGGGTATTTTTTCTAGATGGCTGAAATTGTTTCATAAAGTGATATTTATCTATTTCATTATACCAAGCACCAATTTTATATTCTTCATACAATCGTTTCCATGGAAAAAATGCCCCAGGATCTTCTTTTCTCTGTGGAGCTACATCCGAATGGGCTAATACATAGGTTGGATCTATTTTATATCGTTCTACAATATTTTCTGCCAAAGCTGCTACTTTTTTAAACTGATATTCTGGAAATGGATAAAACACTTTTTTGCCATTTTTCACAGAGTAGCCAGGATTTACAATTTCTATCCCAATAGAGGAATCATTGATATTTGTTCTACCTTTCCATGCACTTACACCCGCATGCCAAGCTCTTTTATTCTCGCTTACAAGTACGTCAATGTTTTTATCATCTTTATCATTTACCAAATAATGTGAACTTACGGATTGATTTGTTAATACATGATAAGATTTATCATTAGCCAAAGCGGTATAATGAATAATCAAGAATTTTTGTCTATCATCTTGGCCTTGTGCTGGGTAATAATCATCTTTTACTGTATAATCTTTTAATACTGCACTCAAAACTGTATTTGGCCCCAGACTTTTAGCTTTCTCTACATAGACTGTGTCTCTAATAGTCTTCTTGATAATTTTAGTTTGCTTAATAGTCTTATTAGAACTACTACAAGCAGAGATAGAAATGCCGATAATAATAAGGCTTATTAAATGGTTTATTCTCATAAAACTTTTATTGTTTTAAACATAAAAAAGCCCCGCATATTGCGCGAGGCTCAATATTCTAATCAATGAAAAATATTATTTACTAATTTCATTAATGTACTTCTCGATGTTTTCTTTGGTTTCACCAGTTTTTTCCTGGATTCTACCTAGAACTTCATCTTTCTTACCTTCTGCGTATAACAAATCATCATCTGTTAACTCAGCCCATTTTTGTTTTAATTCACCTTTAATCTGGTTCCAGTTTCCTTTTACTTTGTCATCAAAACTACTCATAATAAAAATTTTTAAGTTCAGTAATTATAGAGCAATAGGTATACCAAGATTTATTAAACTTTAGTTAAATTCCATAGAACTTCTG
>JBPCUN010000117.1:0-45642 GCA_051011115.1 Weeksellaceae bacterium | reverse complement strand
ATTGAGGTGAGTTCAAAGTTTTCTTGATTGTTCCTCCTACTTTAGGATATGAATCACAAGGCGCTGGAGGTGTTGTTCCACCCAATGCAACATTATACTTTGATATGGAAGTTTTAAAATAATTTCTCTTATCAATTTAAAAGTAAAGAACGCAGCTATATGGTTGCGTTCTTTTGTTATATGGCGTTCAACCTTATAAATCTGATAAAATATACTTCTCTTAAGTGTGAGTATTTTAATTACTATTAGAATAAAAAAGAGTGCAGAAGTGAAAAAGGATTTTCACAAACTGAACTGGCGAAGCAAATTGATACCTACCATTCTATAATTGGCAAGTATGAATATAATGAGATTAAACCCTCCATTGAGATTGCGACCAAAATTGCAGACATATTAGATGTAAGCCTTGATTACCTCTGACAGGTAAAAAAGATGTCAAATTGATAAGGATACCAGTAACCGTATTTTAGAAGTCTCTAAATTTGAAGAGACAGACCGTAATCACATCTTTTCTGTTATTGATGCTTTTATAGTTAATAAATCTATTTAAACTTATTAAATATATCTCTATAAAATAAAGTAAACAAAAGAGTTGTACTTATTAAAATTTTTAGAAAAGCATCTTGATTTAATACTTTTTGAGAGGTGAAATATGTATATAAAAAATACTCTATAAATATTATTAGTAGTATACTTAAAATAAAATAAGTTCCTTTTTTTATCTTAAATGAGAAGTATAAAGGAACTGAAAACAAAATAATATCTAAAATAGGGAAGAAAAGAACAATCCACATATAATAAAATAAATCTTGCCCATTTCTAATATTATTCAATTGTAATAATTTAAAATCGTCATTTAAGACCATTAGAAATAAATAAAATATTAAATATTTAAAAAAAATATTAATACATATATTTAAATAACTAGGCTTTCTCATATTAATTTCTTTTATAAAATTTTGATGGGTAATATGAGAAATCACGTATTGATCGTCCTCCTGTACGTCCTTCACTCATTACTGGAGGGGAATAACCTTTAATAGGGGCAGTATGAGTATCAATAAAAGATGGCTGTCTATAATTCATTAATGTGCTATTTGTGTTATTTAATATTAACGATGCTGAGGGAAAAAGATTAGTATATGCACTTACTGATAAATTTCCACTTCCTTTATCAAAACTAATATTTAATTTTTGTGCTACATCTACTATTATGAATCCCATAGAATTTAAACCTATTTCTTCAAATCCAGGTACACTAGCATGTTGCTCATAATTTATATTAACACTTTGAGAAGTTGTTGATTTAGTAAAATAATTATTACTTCCTCCCTCTCCAGGATAATAATCTCGCCCTTCAAACACTCCAAATGTTTTACCAATTTCTGTTGTTTTTGTCGCAGATAACCCAGTTAATTCACCCGCAGAATTTTCTTGTGCAGACAGATTAATTGTCGTAGTTAATTTATCGCCTTCGGGCATGCTTCCTAAGGGACCATCATAATTATTTGCAATATGACTATTAAAAGTAAAAGATAATTCTTTTCCTAAATAAGTTTCTCCTGCTTTCGTAGTAGCTTGAGAATTAGCATTATTATCCCAATAAATTGAACCATCCGCTCTCTTAACAAAATCATCAACCGCCATCCCATCTGGGTCTATAAACCTAATAGGATTGTTTACAGCATAATTATAAGGTGACCAACGTCTATATTCCTCCGCCAACGGATCCAGATTCATCCATCTTCCTAAACTTGCATCATAATTACGAGCACCGTAATCATACCAATCTAATCCCAACTCATCTTGCAACTCCTTCCCGTTATATTTATACTTATAATCACATTCTTTCCCATTATACCCTTCATGCTCTAGCCCAAAGGAATAATAATTATTCTCATCTAAAATCTCGATGGGGTAATCAGAGATTTTCCCATCACCGTTCTTATCTGAGTAGCTTAAACGGATATTACCCAAGTGATCTTTGTAGTGATAAATATAAGCAAAAGATTGGATGGTAGCGTCAATATACCCTTTGCATGTTGTATATAGGCTAAAACACCATCCTTGTATTGAAAGGCTGATAAATAATTTGTTTCACTTCGTCTCCCATTATCCATAATGATTTTAGCTCGCTTGATCCCCTGTGCATTATAAAGATAGGAGATTTTGTTGTCATTCTGGAATTTTATTTCTGTAGGGAGATTGAGGTGGTTGTAAAGTTTTCTTGATTGTTCCTCCTACTTTAGGATATGGAACACAAGGCGCTGACGGTGTTGTTCCACCCAATGCAACATTATACTTTGATATGGAAGTATTAAAATAATTTCTCTTATCAATTTAAAAGTAAAAAACGCAGCCTTAGGGTTGCGTTCTTTTTTGGATTAAAGACAAACAAGTATAACAACGAAAAACGTTTTGCTTAAGAAACCTCAAACTTTCTAAAATTGAATTTGCCAACGCTAAATTCAGCCACAGGCAATTTCTTAGTGAATGCCTGACTAAACATAAAAGCCTTCACCAGCTTCGCTTTTAACTCATAGGATAAGGCTTAATAATTTTACTGAAAAGGAAATAGTGGTTTTGTTCATTTTTCAATTTAATGTATTATAAATATAAACAGTCCTGTTTTTAGGGAAGGTTAGAAGATGACTTATTATTTTTTAATTCACATAAAAATCATTTTCATTATCAATAAAATTGATTTTATTTAATATTTCTTTACTCTTTGGATTATCAGAAAGTTTTAGTGACATATATATCATAAATCGATTTTGCTCGGAAGTATGATTGAAGTAATCCTTCAACATAGTAATATTTGACCTTAAAATTAAAGTTTCTACAATTTGAAATTTTTCTAGCGCAAATTCATCTGAGCTCCCAATGAATATTATTTTGTTCAAATACTTAAAATTGTTTTCATGAACTTCTCGACTATAGATACATAACGAATCTAATAAATTATTTTCTATAAGGTAATTTTTATATTTCTTTGAAACTTCTATATCATCACATATATTGACTGTTATTTTACAGGTTTTAACCAAAAAGGTTATACAAAGAATAAAAGCAATTATCGATAAAATATTTAAATAAACTTTATTCATTAATATATTGTATAGTGCTAATCATATTTCTCTCATATCCACCGTTAAAGCTACCATTTTTATAGTAAAATGCCTTAGTTACCTTTGAATCAACTCCAATGTATCCACTTTCCATTTCAGTCAATTCAAAAAATGACATATTTGGATTATAATTCCTCAATATACGCATAGCAATAGCTCCTAAGTTTTTTTGAGTCTCGCTTAATTCTGAAGTTTCATGTTTAAGATAAACTGAAATTGCTGTCATAACAAGTGTTCTACCTTTGATATGTTTAATAATTGAATTAAAACTATTTCCGTACTTTAAAACGCCTTTTGCTGTGATGCCTCCAAGTCCTAATATAACCTGAGCTTTCATTAATTCATCTAGAATTTCTTCTAAGCTACCTAAATGGTTTATTAAATTTTCTAATCTTTCTGCAATTTCTTCATTTCCACTATACATCGTAATTACTCTTTCATTGGAATGCCAAAGAATGTATTTATTCGTTTTATCATAACTAACTCCCTCTTGTAAAATTGTTCCCGCAAAAGGTCCTCCAGAGGCAGGTGGACAATCAAGGCATTCCATAGCTTCTCCAGTTCTACTATTGCTAAACGTACCATCTCCATTATTAACCCAAGTATCACCATCTTCGGAACGTTCAACCATACGATTAACCAATTTCGTAGCATCTGCACCGCTTGGATCGGCAAAAACAATTGGGTTATTGTCAAAAGCATTATAAGGGGACATAGAATGATGAATTAAAGGATCTAAAACCATCCATCTTCCAAGTGCAGGGTCATACTGTCTCATATCCATATCATAAAAATTTAATCCCATCTCATCCTGCAACTCCTTCCCATTATTTATACTTATATTTACTTTCTTTCCCATTACACCCTCAAGCTCTAGCCCAAAGGGATAATAATTATTCTCATCTATAATCTCGTTGGGGTAATCAGAGAATTTGCCATCTTGGTTCTTATCTGAGTAGCTTAAACGGATATTACCCAAATGATCTATGTAGTGATATACATACGCAAATTCATAATGAAATTCATCACTTGTTTCTAAACCACCTCCATCATAGATAGGTCTTACTGCTCCCACATCCTTTACGGATGTTTGATTAAAACGCAAAATAGGAAATCTTGGATCAGTCGGGAAACCTGGATTAATCGGAAAATTTGGTGGTAAATCTGGTAAATCATCAATTTTTGAGCGTTGTTCTACATTGATATACCCTTCTGCATGTTGTATATAGGCTAAAGCGCCATCCTTGTATTGAAAGGCTGATAAATAATCGGTTATACTTCGTCTCCCTTGCTCCATAATGATTTTACCGCGCTTGATTCCCTGTGCGTTATAAAGATAGGTGGTTTTGTTAAATATTCCTTTATAATATTTCAATCAGACGTAGATACAAAGATTGATGAATAAATCTGGAATACCTCATCCCATTTTAATAATTATCACTACATTAGAAGTTATAAACGAGTGTGAAAAATGACTTTAAAATTAAAAGAGATTATAAAGGTTTTAGAAAATTGGGCACCTAAATCTGATGCGGAAGATTTTGATAATGTAGGATTGCAAGTAGGTGATCCAGAGCTGGAAGTCACCAAGGCTTTGGTGACTTTGGACATTACAGATGATGTGGTAGACGAAGCAATAGAGGAAGGAGCAAATCTCATTATCACCTTTCATCCTTTGATTTTTAGAGGTATTAAATCCCTAAGCACTGGTAATCGAGTAGAAAGACTGGTGGTAAAAGCGATTCAAAATAATATCGCCATATACGCTATTCACACCAATCTAGACGCTCAATTGGATGGTGTAAATGGCATGATTGCGGAACGACTTGGTTTAGAAGATTGCAAGATATTAATTCCAAAAGTGGAGGATTTATTCAAATTAATATTTTTTGTTCCAAGGAATGATGCTGAAAAGGTTAAAGATGCCATCTTCAAAACAGGCGCTGGAAAAATCGGCAATTACGCAGAATGTAGTTTCAATACAGACGGAATTGGAACCTTTAAACCTATCAAAGGAGCAAATCCTACTTTAGGTGAATTAGATCAGCGACACGAAGAACCTGAAACAAAGGTTGAAATTTTAATACAGCAAAAAGAAGTATATGCTGCATTAACTGCGATGAAATCTGCACACCCTTATGAGGAAGTTGCTTATGATTTAATCCCTTTGAAGAATAAAAATCAAACCAAAGGGATGGGACAAATTGGTAGGCTGAAAGAACCGATGAAAGAAGGTCATTTTTTAAATCATGTAAAATTTTTACTCAATACCCAATGCGTAAGACATTCTAGTTATACGCATAAAAATATAGAAACTGTTGCTATACTCGGCGGTTCTGGTGCTTTTGCAATTAATGAGGCTATAGCAGCTGGTGCAGATGCTTTTGTGACTGCGGACCTAAAGTATCATGATTTCTTTTTGGCTGAAAATCAGATTTTATTATGTGATACAGGACATTTTGAATCTGAACAGTATACTAAAACTCTTATAACACGCTATCTTTCAGAAATTTTTCCTAATTTTGCAGTCCTTATATCCGAGATAAATACAAATCCAGTAAATTACTATATATAATATGGCAAAGAAAGCAAAATCAGACGTAACTGTTGAAGAGAAATTACGTGCATTGTATGATTTACAGTTGATTGATTCACGATTAGATGAGATAAGAAATACACGTGGTGAATTACCTTTAGAAGTTCAAGATCTAGAAGATGATATCATAGGCCTAGAGAAGAGAAATGAGAAAACGCAAGAGGAAATTAAATCCTTAGAGAAAGATATTGCTGCGAAAAAAGAGGCTATCAAGCACTCTGAGTCTCTAATGAAAAAATATACCAAGCAACAAGATAACGTTAGAAATAACAGAGAGTTTGAAGCTTTGGCTAAAGAAATTGAATATCAAGAATTAGAAATTCAATTAAGCGAAAAGAGAATCAAAGAGTATAAATCTAAAATTGAGCATAAAAACGAAGCTACCAAAGAAATAGACGAGAAACTTACAAGCTATAGAGATCATTTAGCGCATAAGAAATCTGAGCTAGAAAAGATTGTGGAAGAAACTAAGAAGGAAGAAGATACTTTAAAAGCAAAAGCAGAAGAATTTTCATCCAATATTGATGAACGTTTGTTGAAAGCCTATAATAAAATTAGAGCTTCTGTAAAGAATGGACTGGCTGTAGTACCCGTAGAACGAGGTGCTTCTGCAGGATCTTATTTTACTATTCCTGCACAGAGACAAATGGAAATTGCCCTAAGAAAGAAAATAATTTCTGATGAGCATAGTGGTAGAATTTTAGTAGATGCTGAATTAGCCGCAGAAGAAAAAGAAAAAATGTCAGCTATTATCCACGGATAATGCTTGACAATTTATATCATATAAAAATCCCTTTTCAAAAACTGAAAAGGGATTTTTTGATTTTAAGCGATATGTTAGATTAATAATATCTGGCGTAAATCAATTATAGCGAATTCAAAAATGCTAATAACTTACTTCTATCTTCTTGAGGTAAGCTCAAATATTTAGCCTTTGAATTTTCTGCTTCTCCGCCGTGCCAAAGAATGGCTTCTTCTAGATTTCTGGCTCTACCATCATGTAAAAACCGTGTATGACCACTCACCTCTTCTGTATACCCGATTCCCCATAAAGGTGGCGTACGCCATTCATTCCCTGCCGCACCTTTTACAGGTCTATGATCTGAGAGTTCTTCACCCATGTCATGCAACAGCATATCCGTGTAAGGATAGATTTTCTGGTTTGCTAATTGAGGAATATTATAATTGGATCTCGTTTTATAACTTGTAACATGACATTTGCTACAATCAATTTGATTAAATAATTCTTTTCCACGTAGTACCTCTTGAGTATCGTATCCGCGTCTAGCTGGAACTGCCAACGTAGTGGAATATACCGTGATTTGATTTAAAATCTTATCTGATATCTCTGGTGTTCCACCGTTTACAATTTTATCACAATCTACTTGTGGCGGACATTCCGTTTCTGGAAATAGACTACTTGTTAAACCCATATCAAATGCGAAAGCCGTAGCAGACTGTTGCTTGATTGTAGGGACAGAACTCTTCCATCCATATTTCCCCAGCGTATAACTTTGCGTTTCCAAATTCCAAACATATATAGCCCTACCAGATATGCCATCTTGATTGGTATCATTTTCATCAACATTTTTCAAGATATCTTGCTCTGATATAGCATCTAGTAATCCAAGACCTATCATTTGAGGGGCCACTCTCGGGGAGAACTGAACTTGGTCTAAATCACCATAAGCTAAATCTACAAACTCATACACAGGCTTTTCTAAAGTGTAAGGAGTTCCATCCGCGAACTTTCCGCTTACTGTAATTTTATTGATTTTAATCTGACCTTCGGGCGTCACTCCCATAATCGCCTGATCTTGAAATTGACCACCATAGATGGGATGTGGTAAAGGTTCACCATGATTATTAACACCATTTATACTCAACTGAATCAACATACCATGATTGATATCACCGAATGTCATTGGAGCCATACCTCTACCATCTTTAAAGTGGCAATTGGCACAAGCTCTGGAATTAAAAAATGGGCCTAGACCATCTCGCGCTTGAGTAGAAGCGGGAGCGGTGACCCAATTTTGTTCAAAGAAAGAATTTCCGATTGCAAATAGATTTTGATTTTCACGGCTCATGCCTGGAACTTTTAATTCAAAAGCATTAAACCCTGACACAAATACGGTAGCATCACCACCAGATAACTGTTCTGTAGCTTCTGGGTATAGCAATTCTATCCCTGGATCTGGATCATTATTGCATGCTATTAAAAATAGTCCGCACCACACTAAAACAAAATACCTTGCCATATCTTTTTTAATTTAAAAAATCCGCAGCCAAACATCGGTGTTCGGCTACGGATTATATATTTAACTAAATTATAAACATTTACTCTGGTGCCGTATAAGTTCCAACCTCTAGAAGATTAGCAGTTGATGCGAAGTACTCTCCCAGTTTGCGTAAATCATCTACCACCGTGTTCAAACGTTCTATATCCATAGATTGCGTTAATGCATAATCAAATGGAATAGTCGTTTGAGCAAGATTAGCCTCTATGTGAGAAAACTTTTCTTGAATCTCTTTCGCTTTATCTTCATCTTTTTTCATTAATAAATCATGAATTGAAGTTCCTGTAACCTTACTACCATCTATTCTGGTATATGTTCCAGCATATACATTTTTAATTCCTTGATAATTGGTAATAATATCTCTGTGTGTATTATCACTGAAACAAGAATGCTCATCCTCTTGCCTAGATTCTGAAACAGCTACCAATATACGCTCTTCCGATAATTCTGAAGATGATAAAACTCCAATTCCCGCAATAGCTCTACTCAGGGCATCATCTACCTTCATCCCTTCAAACTTACTTCTATAATTATTACCATCAGCATCCCATTCATCTACAAGATATTTAAGATCCTCTAATAGTAATTCAGCCGCAATCTCCAAATATTGTCTTCTTCTGTCTTGATGAGAAGCTGTACCTCCATCTACAAAATCTGTATATGGACGATTTCCTCCAGTTGTATGTTCTGCTCCAGCAGTAGGCACTACGGTATCCTGACCCCATAATAAAAATTCAATGGCATGATATCCAATAGAAACACTACTTTCTACCTTATCCTTTTCATTCAAATCCCTTAACAACTGTCCGCTTAAGGTAGGATAAGTGGTGACATTGTTGATGATATTTAGGTTCACACCTTCTGAGTGGTTTACGTAATCAATAAAAGACTCATCTAATGGCCAGGCATTCAGCATTCCCTCTGGTGCTCTACCGAAAGCATCAATAGGACCACCTGCAAAACGATAAGCTTCTGTTTGCCCGTAAGGTTCTCTTGCCTCATACCAAGCATCTTTAGCCGCTTGAAAGTTAGAAGATGTTGGATTGCTAACAAAAGCATCGATCTTATCCTTTAAAATCACAGCCAATTCATAAGAATCTTGGTAGCTGGCATGTACAATCTTGGAGTAGTTTTGAACAACCTCTTTCTTTATTTTATCCTCTGTATTAATAGTCCCACCATCATCACTGTCACATGATTGAAAGGTAAATGCTGCTACAAGGCATGTAAGACTTAAAAGTAACTTTTTCATAAAATTATCTTAATATTTAATCAAAGGTAACTTAATTTAGACTAATTAAAAATATATTTACAGTTTAATTTCCAATGTAAAAGTATATGTTCTCGGATTAGAGGGTATGATGCCAGGTCCAGGATATCCACTGGCTCTTCTTACAAAATATGATCGATCTAAAAGATTATTTATACTCGCTTCTAAAGCGTATCTTTTATATTGATATCCAGCAGAAAAGTCCATAATATGATAGGCTGGGATCTCCCCTACGATGCCCCCTATTTTATCATTTTTGGATTGTCTTGCATTCGTTGCATCCGTAAATTGCTCAGATAAATAAGTCCATAACAAGCTTGTAGAGAAATTTTTATACCCAAAATTAAGTCCTGTTTTAATATTGACAGTGGGTACAAATTCCACTTTTTTACCTTTAATATCCACCCCTAATTTGGAGGATGAATAGGAAGATTCTGTAAAGGTTGAATTCAAAAAATAATGTAATTGATATGCTCTTGATTCAAAATTAAAAACCCTAGCTAAGTTAAAATCTATAAAACTTTCAATCCCATAAGTAACCGCCTTGCCAATATTAGCTCTACCTCTTTTACCTGCATTTTCTCCTCCTTCTTGACCCGCATAATATTCACCAATTTTATTATCATATACTAATAAAAATCCATTAGCATCATAAGTAAAGATATGGCTATGTTTACCTCTTATCCCAAGATCTATGGTATAACCCGTTTCATCTGAAATATCCTCTGCCACAAAAAAACTAGGACTTGTGATTTGAATATCAGAAAATGTAACCGATCTATAATTTCTAGAATAGTTTCCATACAACTCCATCGCATCACTTTGCTTATACCCTATGCCTAGGCCATACAAGAATAAATCACGATCTTTTACAACCTCTTCATGATACACATTTTTATCAATCGTGTTTCCCCCGAGATCCGTAACTACTTCTGTGTAATTACCTTTGGCAGAAGTTTTAATCCATTCATATCTGAATCCTGGCGTTATACTTAATTGATCTGTAACATTCCATATGGTCTCGCCAAAAATAGCTAGATTCCGATTCGGATATTTAAAATCTGATTGGTAACGATAATCTGGTGAATTTTCATAATCAAAATTAAAATCTGCGTTCGCCTTTCTACTCCCAGGACCCTGCGCTTGCTCATTTTGGGCATGATAATATTTAGCACCTACCAAGAATACATTATTGAAGGTACCAAGGGTATAATTTTGTAAATATTTTGATTCCAATCCCCAATTATTAAACTCTCCTAAAATTAAATCTCTTGGAGCATTCTCTTGATCTATGGCGGACACTCTATTGTCCCTAAAACCTAAAGCTTTTCTTTTGGATTGAAGTCCAAAAAATTGCGTTGAAAATCTGGCTTCATTTTTAAATTCATGATCTAACTTCACATTCAATAAATTCCAATCTACACGAAACCAATTTCTCGCTCGATTACTGAAATTGGGATTAGTATAAAACTGATTATCCGTCAATCCACCAGGTTGATGAGCTAAGTAGCCGAAATGTGTAAATTCTGCACTCAGTGTGGTCCTCTGTGCCAACTGATAATTTAAATGGACAAAATAATTATAAGATTCAAAATCTGAATGAGGTCTAAAGCTATTTCCTTTCTTATAATTGAAGAAAGCGTAGTATCCAAATTTACCAGAAGTCCCTGAAATACTATTAAAAGTGGTAAATAAATCATATGACCCTATGGTATTTCTAGTTTTGAATTCAAGGGGTTTATTCTTGATAGGTTCTTTAAATTTAAAATTAATTAATCCACCGAATTGAGTACCATATTGTAAGGAGGCTGCACCACGAATAATCTGAACTTCTGACAACGCTTCTGCAGGAGGTGTATAGTAACTTTCTGGATAACCCAATACATCTGCAGATATATCGTAACCATTTTGTCTGGTATTAAAGTTTGCTGTCCTATTAGGGTCTAAGCCTCTACCACCAACACCTAATTGTAATCCGCCGTCATTATAATCAAAAATATTTAATCCCACTACCTGGCTATAGATTTGCCTAGCATTATTGGTAGCGAGGTTGGCGGTAAGCTGATCTACTAACACCACTTCATTTTTCTTCCCTGCAAGAATTGTAGTCCCTTCTACATCTTTCATTCGTCTTAGATTGAACACTTTCTTTTCTTGTGCCTTTGCTTCTACATTGCTTAAAACCACCACAGGTTCTAGTAAAATGTGATATTCTGTATTCTGAGCTATATAAATAGGTTCTTCAAATAATTGAAACCCTTCTGCGTAAGCATGAAGCGTGTACGTTCCCTCAGATATATTGTGAAATGTAAAAGCTCCGTTTCCTGAAGAAGTTGTAGACTGTGCATCTAAGAATAATTCAACACCTTGGATTGGCGTATTATTTTCTATGGCTTTAACGGTACCTTGTAAGGTGTATTGCGCTTGTAATGAGATACTAAGTAAAAAAAATAAAAAACTATAATCCTTTAATTTCATCTTTGAAGGGGATTAGAAAATCCAAAACACTTTGATCTTTTTGAATTTGAACTAAATCAATTTGAGGGTTAATATATCGTTGGCTACGCCGGCCATTTAATGCGACATAGCTATCAGCATAAACTTGCGGATTTTTAAAACCTTTATTTTTATATTCATTCGCTAAGAAATGTGCAAATTTTAGAATAAAATCAGGTTGAAAAGCCATTTGCTTCACTTGAAAAGGCGTTAAATAATCTGAGGGTTCTATATATGCTATCGTACCAGATTCAGAATCTTTCACCTGAAAAGTAATGTAGCCAGCTTTTTCCATCAACATCACTCGCCAAGAAAAACGAAAACCTTCTTCTGTCCAAAATAATTCTCCCGTGTTGGCTAAATATCGAAAAGGAAGGATAGCTTGAAATATTAGAAATAAGCCTAGAATACATTTAATTAAGTTCTCTTTTAATAAAGATTGTCTAAAAGGTCTATGATGTGGTCTTGGATGATAATCCATGAAACGAAATATTATATCTAATAATTTTTGATGCCATGAAGCAGAAAAAAATATTAAAGTTGCGCATATCATGATATACGGAAACATTCCAATCGGAAATAAAATACTTGTGAAAACATGGAAAATTACTACCATAATAAAGGCATATCCTCTTGTTTTTCTATTAAATAATAAAAAGGGAATAGATAAATCATATAGTGCCCCCATCCAAGACATAGCATAATGAAACCATTCCTGCGTCATTAATCCCCCAATAATGGGTAAATAATTCTTGGTAGGCAACCAAATCTTTAAAGGATTGGCCTCTAATAGCCAGTCCGAGTTCAATTTGGCTAAACCTGCATAAAAATATACAAAGCATAACATCAGTTGGATAGATAATATCGTCCACCGTGGAACCCGATCAAAACTGATTTTCGGATTTAGCTTTGCATCTATAGAAGCATACACATTAGCTGGTAAAAAAATCATGATAAAAGCAATAATGCTTATAAAATAATAATGATTTAAATAGGTGGTTTTATCCATTAACTCTATGTAGGTAAAGGATAAGAAAAATAATATGATTGCTATTCTATATTGATAACCAATGGCAATTAATAAAGCAGATATTCCACAAAGGATAAAGATTGCATAGGTATATACACCTAAAGGCTTTATCCATTCAAATCCTTCATAGGAAAAGTGAAATTGTGGGTTAATATATAAAGTTTCAATCCAACCTTTCATCCAAAACCTCAACATACTCAAAAGCATCAACAGACCAAATAAAATTCGGAAGGTTGCGAGTGGTGCTGCGCTTACGGGTTTATTAAAATAGGATTGAATATTCATAAATTAATCTCCATCTCCATCAAAGTAGGCCACGCTAATGTTTAATTCTTGTAACATATCTACTTTCATCGGAACCACATTTTTCTGAATTTGATCTTGTAAATTTAATACGCTTTCTCTGTGATTTACTACAGCATCTCGCAATGTGCCGTTAATGCCGTTTGCCGTAGCAAATATATTCTCATAGTTTTCATTAATATCTTGGACAATATCTGGTCTTTTTAAAGCATTGAGATAAGCTTCAAAACCAAGACCTTTTACATCTGAACCATAAGATTTACCTTGAAAGAAATCATGCATCGCCATTGTCGCTGTTTTAAATAATTCCAACGATAAATCTGGAGAATAATAAGCTTCTACATGTTTAGGGCTAGCGTGACCAGAGGTATAGCCTGAAGGAAATCTTACTTTTCCGTTGCGATAGAATTTTTCATAGAACAATAAATAGTCATTTGCCACTAAATCTATAGAACTTGTGGCAGAAGAGCCATCATTTTGTATAAAAGTATCTTTATAAGAACCCCAAGCATTTTCTACTGTTTCAGCCTTATCTCTTAGCCTTGATGATAATGCGAGAATAAATCTTTTATAATCTGTAGCCTCCGAATCCATATTAAATTTTGCTATAATAGCATCATCACTACCTAGGCCATTTAATAAATAATCTAAAGTTGGATACCCTTGAATAGAGGCATTGCTAGAAAGATGTAGATTATAATCTTGTTCGCTAACAATCCGAGCAACTTTATCTGTGCTTGCAGGATAAATATTAAAAAATTGCCTTAAATTTTCATTTTTTGCAGGACCTACTTCAAAAAATGCAACTTTTTGCCAAGTTAAATAAGCATTTCTTAAGCTTGCTCTAGCTTGATTCAATGTATTATGATTCGGTGCATCCACAAAGTTTTTGACTTTCTGATGTAAATTTTGGTTCTTTTTTGCCAAATCTTGATAACCAGGAATTATAATATCCTGAGCCCAATGATTGAGCATGGCCTTACGATCAAAACCCTCAACCTTAGGTTCATCCGTTCCCCCTCCATTGTCTGATGAACAAGACGCAAATAATAAGAATGTGAATAATATATACAGATATTTCATAATTAAATTAATTTAATCTAAATAAGGGCAAATATACAAGGCTTTATTAAAACACAAAACGTATTTCAAAAAAATTTGTTAAAAATAAATCAAAATATTTTTGTTTGGTCTAAATCTAAATAATACTTTTGCTTAAAATTATATTATTTATGACAAATATTAAATTATTAGCATTATTAGGTGTTGGACTCTTATTCACTTCATGTGATTCTGATGACGACAATGGTAAAAAAGATAAGGAGGTTAATGTTCCTCAAACTTATTCTTTTGAAAGAGATGGAAATTCTACAGTAGACTTCAATGGCCAGAACACCCGATTGAAAATGGCCAAGGAGATTGTATATGGCGCCATGGGAGATTTTGAAAACATCACAGAAAGCAGGCTTCAAGCTATGCTTAATCATCAGGAAGGATCTGCGGACTTTGAAGAAGCAAGCTTAAATGCAAGTGGTAAAAGCATATTATCTAAGATTGCTGCGTCAAAAGAATTGTTTTCAGAAAATTCAGTTTTGTCATCTGAAATTAAAAATGATTTTAAAAGTTGGATCACTGACTTTTCTCAAAATGTGGTTCCTAATTATGAACAAACTGCTTCTGCAGGACAAGCCGGGCAAGTTGTTGTTGGAGAAAAAACTAGATATGTAAATGCGGATGGTTTAGAAATGAATCAAGTCATTGCAAAGAGTTTCATGGGAGCTTTAATAGCCGACCAAAGTTTAAACAATTACTTAAGTCCGCAGGTTCTTGATGCGGGTGATAACGTGATTAATAATGATAAGGATGTTGTGAAAGATGGGAAAAGCTATACAACGATGGAACATAAATGGGACGAGGCATATGGCTATATTTTTGGAGGAGAAGTTACCAACGAAGCGGATCCTTATGCAGAGGGTAATGGTAAGCACAATCCATTTTTACACGGGTATAGTAAATCCGTTGGTAAAAACGAAAACTTTGCAGGTATCGAAAATGATATATTTAATGCCTTCAAAAAAGGTAGAGCAGCTATTGTAGCCAAGAATTACGAGGTAAGAAATGAGCAAGCAAAAATATTGCAAGAAAAAATTTCTACCGTCATTGCTGTGAGAGGTATTCATTACTTAATTTCTGGTAAAGAGAAGATTGAAGCTGGAGAGCGTACGAGTGCATTCCATGCATTATCCGAAGCTTATGGTTTTGTATACAGTTTACAATTTACGCATAACCCAAATACCAATCAACCTTACTTATCTCACGAGGAAGTAACTAATTTAATCAACAAATTAGAGGCTGGTAATGGATTATGGGACGTAACGCCTGCAACATTACAAGAAATCGCAGAGACTATCGCAGCCCAATTTACATTTACTGTAGAACAAGCAAAATAATTGATTATCAATTATTAGCTTATCTAATATTTACAAAAAAAGTCCTTGATAATTTCAAGGGCTTTTTTTGATTTGAATTAATATAGAGGTCTTTATCATGTATGATAAGATTATGAATAGATATATTGTAAGGATTGTAATCAGGCATAATTAAAATATTTATCTATATTTTTGCATTTAAAATAAGGAAATATGGCTTCAGGTTTTTTTGCAGTTTTAGATGATATAGCAGCCCTAATGGACGATGTGGCCATGGCAAGTAAAATAGCCACTAAAAAAACTGCAGGGATCTTAGGAGATGATCTAGCTGTGAATGCAGATAAAGCCACGGGATTTATGGCATCCCGAGAATTACCAGTGCTTTGGGCTATTACCAAAGGTTCATTCTTAAATAAATTAATCATAGTTCCTGTAGCGCTATTGCTTAATTATTTCTTACCCATAGCCATACAAATCATCCTTGTATTAGGAGGTTTATACTTAGCATACGAAGGGATGGAAAAGATTATACATTATTTATTTCATAAAAAAGATGATGACCATCACGAAACAGAAGTAAGCAGAGCTGAAGCAATGACTCCAGAAGAAATACAAAGTACAGAGAAATCAAAAATCAAAGATGCTATATCTACTGATTTTATTTTATCTGTAGAAATTGTAATCATAGCTTTAGGAACAGCTTTAGAGGAAACCTTATTAATACAAATCTTGACGGTAGCTGTTGTTTCTATCTTAGCCACCGTTGGCGTCTATGGTATTGTAGCATTGATAGTGAGAATGGATGATGCAGGTTTTAGGTTGATAAAAAGATCAAATGCCAAAGGTTGGAGAAACAAATTAGGAGAAATTTTAGTGCAGTCCTTGCCTGTTATCATTCGTATATTAAGTATCGTAGGTACTATCGCGCTTATCTTGGTAGCCGGCGGAATTTTCGCACATAATGTGGATGTTATTCATCATTATCTAGCCGATCATTTAACAAAATTACCAGCCATAATCCCCGAAGCTCTTTTAGGAATATTAGGAGGCCTTATAGCCTTTGGTCTTGTTTACATCTATAAAAAAGTAAAAAGTGCTGTGGCTTCTTAACCACAACACTTTTTATAATGTAATAAAATAAAAAACTATTTCTAGAATTGCATTTCTGGAATGTCGCCTTCCACGATTAATTTTCCATCTGTTGCTGCTTTAATTTCTTCTACTGAAACCCCAGGCGCACGTTCTAGCAATTTGAAACCACCTTCCTTTACTACCTCTAACACAGCAAGATTTGTTACAATTTTTTTCACACACTTCACTCCTGTAAGTGGTAAGGTACATTCTTTTAATAATTTACTCTCTCCTGCTCTATTGGTATGCATCATAGCCACTATGATATTCTCTGCAGAAGCTACCAAATCCATAGCACCTCCCATCCCTTTTACCATTTTTCCTGGAATTTTCCAGTTAGCAATATCGCCTGTTTCAGAAACTTCCATAGCTCCTAAAATGGTTAAATCTACATGTTGGCCACGAATCATTCCAAAACTCATAGCAGAATCAAAGAAACTAGCTCCTGGTAAATTGGTAATAGTTTGCTTACCAGCGTTGATGATGTCTGCATCTACCTCATCCTCTGTAGGAAATGGGCCCATTCCAAGAACACCATTTTCACTCTGAAACTCTACATTAATATCATCCCTTACAAAAGTTGCTACCAATGTGGGAATTCCGATCCCTAAATTCACGTACATCCCATCTTTTACTTCTTTGGCTATACGTTGTGCAATTTGGTTTTTATTTAAACTCATAATATTTTTTTGACATTTATAATTAAAGAATTTGGCAAAGAATTATTTAGATTCACGTACGGTACGTTGCTCAATCCTTTTCTCAAATTTCTCTCCCTTGAAGATTTTACTCACTAATATTCCTGGAATATGAATTTCATTAGGGTCCAAAGAGCCTGCGGGTAATAGTTCTTCAACTTCTGCCACCGTAACTTTAGCTGCACCGCACATCACAGGATTAAAGTTTCTTGCCGTTCCTTTAAAGATTAAATTACCTGCCTCGTCACCTTTCCAAGCTTTTACAATAGCGAAATCCGCTTTATAAGCTTCTTCCATCACGTACATTTTCCCATCAAATTCTCTCGTTTCTTTCCCTTCTGCGACTTCTGTCCCGTAACCCGCCGGGGTATAAAATGCTGGAATGCCAGCTTGTGCCGCTCTACATTTTTCTGCTAAGGTTCCTTGTGGAGTCAACTCAACCTCTAATTCTCCGGACAACATTTGTCTTTCAAACTCTGCATTTTCTCCCACATAAGAAGAAATCATTTTATCAATTTGTTTCTTCTGTAGCAATAATCCTAGACCAAAATCATCTACACCCGCATTATTGGAAATACATGTTAAGTTTTTTACGTTTAACCGCACTAATTCTGCAATGCTATTTTCTGGAATTCCACTTAATCCAAAACCTCCAAGCATGATGGTCATCCCATCTTTCACCCCTTCTAAGGCTTGTTGAACGTTATCTACTTGTTTACGAATCATAATTTTAAATTTACTTGCTTTAAAAATAAGAAAATTAAAAATGATATGTAGATTTTGTTTGAAATAAATGTTTAAAACACCCTTTCACTAAAAATAAAACGCATTAATTCAGTCCCTCGTCACACAGAGGTGAATTTTTCGTTAGAAAAATTGGTATCGAAGTGTTTGAAGTGGAAAGAACATTGAATTATTAAAGTTATTATCAAAAATGATATACTACTAAATTTAGTATATTTGAGTATTGGGGATAATACGAAAATGAAAACTTTCATAAAAATACAAGACAATCTGAGTGATAAAGAACTCTCTAAACTTAATCTCCTATTAGATTCAGAAAATATTTATGGAATCGAAATTTCTTATTTAGGTGAAGCATATGGTCCAGTTTGGGACAAGGATAAAAATTACAACCTTGATTTTGTCAACAAACTAACCAATATTAAAGGACTATCGTTGTTTTTACCCAAAACAAAAGAACTAGATTTCTTACCGCCAACGCTAAACTGGTTAAGTATTGGAGAGTTTGATAATAAAAAAGTATCACTAAAACCTATTTCAAATCTTAGTAGATTGAAATATTTAAGCCTTGTTAGAAATTCAAATAATCTTTCAGAAATCTCAAAACTAAAACAATTAGAACAAGCATCATTTACAGGCTATCAATTAAAGAAACTTGAATTTATAGGAGAGCTGAACGAGTTAAATGACCTATATATAGCTTTTGGAGGAGGGGAAAATATTGACTTTTTGAAAAACTTGAAGATCTTAAAAAGATTGGAAATACTTAGAGTCAGAAACTTATCTGATATATCATCTATTTCAAATTTATCAGAATTAGAATGGTTGAAAATTGAAGATCAAGCACAAGTTGATCAACTTCCGGACTTATCAAATCTTAAAAAATTAGAACATTTATCCTTAATTAATTTAAAAAATTTAAAGGATATAAGTGCTTTAGAGAATAGTCACATTAAAGAGTTGGTACTTTTAAATTCTAATTTAACTAGGGAACAGTTGAAACCATTGATTAAATCTAAAATTGAAAAGATTTGTATAAGTTTAAAGATGAAAAAAGATACGCATCAGATTAATGAAATTTTAGGAAATAGAGTTGTAGAATATATTGACACAAAATCTCAAAAACAAGAAGGAATAAAATATTACCGCAATATAGCATAAGCGTAATAGCGGGATATATCAAAAACTTAAAGTTTCCTTTTCAATTACTATAACTGCAATATTCATTTAGTTTTAAATAAATTTATAGAATATATAAATCCTTAATTAAAATTGGCGCTAATCCTATATTTCATCGCTTTGAAAACCAATGCTACTTTTATTTACCTCTGTTAAATTCTTTATTCTAAAATGAGTTATGATTAAAATTAAAGTGCTTAATATCGATAAAGGAGATGGCTTAATTCTTTATCATATTTTTGTGGATAACGGAATCTGTTCGGTAAAAATTGAGGTTTATGGATACGATGATGATTTTCAAAATTTTGCGAAGGAATTAATTGAATTCCCCCAAAAGATAACTGATGAAGTAAAATTAGAGTTTGGAGAAAAAGATCATAAATGGGCGTTTTATTTAATGATAAAAGCATACTGTTATTTGAATAACGGACAATCTGCGCTCGAAATTAATGCTTGGAATAATGGTTATTTGCAAACCGAATTTAATACAAAATTTACTTTGAAATCTGAACCGGCATCATTAAATCGATTAGGTGTTTTGTTGAAAAACTGGAATCCTCATAATTATGAAAATTTTGAATGGAAAGGATTTGCGTGAAAATTAATAATTTAAATATAAATATTAAGAGAGCATACTTACATCTATACAATAATAATCTACCAACTCTTAGATGAGAATTACAATATTGAAGAAGGAGAATTATTCACATTCTTTTAATCCATAATCATATTCTAACAATCACTTAGCATATAATTCCCTAATGATGAATAAACATGATCATATATTCAAACATATTGAAAATTTTAAAAAATCTTTTTTAAATGAGACTGAACTTATAAGTTTGAAAAGAAAAGATTTCTTTATAGAAGCAAATGAGATATGCAAATATATTGGAATACTAGAAAATGGTAGTTTGATTTCTTATTTTGAGAATAAAAAAAGCATTTAAGTTGTTTGAACAATGTGCAGATGAAAAGATTGTTGATTACAAAATGTCTAAAAATTTTGGTGGTGCTATTCTAACTTTAATTAAAGTGATTCCTGTAATTAAAACTGAGGAGTTAAAGCAATATTTAAAAGAATTAATCAATAGGAATGATCGTTATATAAATTTAACCATTGATTTGAAAGAAAAAATCATTAGATCCTTGTCCCGTAATTGGTATTATTAAATCTGGAAAAGCATTATTTCAAATAGAAGGTCAAGAAGAGATTATCTTAAATGAAGGTGATAGCTTCTACGAACCTAAAAATCAAAATATACTTCATTTTGACAATGCATCAGCTACAGAGCCAATGACCTTTATTGCCATTTATTTAAAAGAAAATAATGAGAAAAACACTAAAATTATTAAATAAAAATTGGAACTAATACAGTCTATAATTTATTTCTAAATCTAGAGAATTAGCGCCCCCTTCACAACTACAAGCTTTTATAAAATTCCATTATTTTTAAACAATACCCCCCGCGATAGGGATTGTTGTGGAAATCCCACAGGCTTTGTGAAGATGACAAATACGACGGCTGGGGTATGGCGCGAAGCAGAATAGACCAGACTAGCTATTTTGTCCTTCACAAAACGAGGAATTGGAACAGAAAGTCCGTTAAATCGCCCAAAAAATTTATGTTAAGCGTCTTGAATTTATATGAATGTTAACTTTCTGAAATTGATTATCTTTGTTGTTATGGGAGATAGAGATTTTCAGGATCATCGATTGGATCAATATTTAGGGGAGAATACGACTGCCGAGCCTGAATTATTGAAGGAGTTAGCCGAGAAAACCAAGGAACAATTTGTAACCTATCACATGATTAGTGGTCATATCCAAGGGCGATTTTTAAGCATAATTTCTAAGATGATGCGTCCGAAGCATATTTTAGAAGTAGGAACTTATACAGGATATGCAACCATTTGTCTTGCTGAAGGGTTATCTGAAGATGGGAAAATTACTACGATTGATAGAAACCCGACTTTGAAGGATTTTTATACCCCGTTTTTTGAACGTTCTGGTTATCACGATAAAATAAATGCCGTGATTAGTGATGCTTACGAGTACATTGAGAATACAGATGATATGTACGATTTAGTATTTATGGATGCACTAAAGAAAAAGTACATTGAGTATTTTGAATTAATTCTACCTAAAATGCCTTCTGGCGGTGTAATATTAGCAGACAATGTATTATGGAAAGGTAAAGTGCTGGAGGAGTATGAAATTAGTGACAAGATGACGCCTGCAATTATAGAATTTAATCGGCATATAGCTAACGATACTCGAGTTGAGGTGGTTTTATTACCTTTACGTGATGGTATAAGTGTAATTAGAAAGAAATGAAATACGGAATTTGTACAGAAAGCGTTGCACCTGTAAGGGCTGATGCTAGCGATAGAGCAGAAATGGTGACTCAATTGCTTTTTGGCGATAAGGTAGAGATTCTGAAAATAGAGAAAAAGTGGTTATATGTTACCACGAAATATGATAATTATGCGGGGTGGATTGATCCGAAAATGATAACTGATATAAGCTCTGAGGCTTTCTTTCAAAAAGATTCTATTTACTTTGCGGGGGATATTTTTAATTTCATCATGGAGAAAACACCGATGACTATACCTATTGGTGCAAGTTTACCTAATTATCATCATGGAATTATACAAATTAATGACAAATCTTTTGAGTTTAATGGGGAAATTCTAAAAGCAGATGAGAACCCAATTTCTATTGTAGATTTAGCGCAGATGTATTTGAATACACCTTATTTATGGGGTGGTAAATCTACGTTTGGGGTGGATTGTAGTGGTATGGTACAACAGGTTTATAAAATGAAGAATATTTATTTACCTAGAGATACTTACCAACAAGCTGAATATGGGGAGGTTCTCGGATTTGTAGAAGAATCTGAACCTGGTGATTTAGCCTTTTTTGATAATGAAGAGGGCCGAATCATCCATGTTGGAATTATATTAGAAGGTCAAAAAATAATCCATGCACATGGAAAAGTAAGAATTGACCCGATTGATTCTACAGGAATCTTCAATACAGATTCTCAAAGGTATTCTCATAAATTACGCTTCATAAAACGTGTGATTAAATGAAAATTTTTAAAACGTAAGCTGTATTATATTCAATACAATTGTAGGCTATAACTTTTACTGATTATTCTATCGCTATGATACTTAAGTTACATAGTCTTTGCTATATTAGTTTTACTTTTATAACGTTTATCCTAAATCTATTTTATGAAAACTTTAATGCTATTATCTGCTTTTACATTCGTTCTATTTGGTTGTAATAAAAATGAAAAACCCTCCACAAATCAGATTGAAGATTCATCTATTGTAGAGGAGTTTAACGATTCCATAAGTTCAGATAAAGATAAATACTTAGAAAGAGGAAAAGCAATTGCTGGTCAAGCGCAGGGAGTTTTAGGGAAAAACTTAATCCAAGCACTCAATGCTGAGGGTCCTGTATTTGCCCTAGAGTTTTGCTCCGCAGAGGCAATCCCCCTCACAGATAGTGCCGCACTATCCTCTGATGTGAAATTGAAAAGGGTCTCTGATAAAAATAGAAATCCTAATAATGTTGCTAATGACAAAGAACTAAAAATTATAAATTTATTTAAATCTCAAATTAATCAAGGGGTAGAAGTTAAGCCTGAAGTTGAAGCTACAGAGGATCATTATGTAGGATATTACCCGATTGTTACCAATACGATGTGTTTGCAATGTCATGGCACACCGAAGGTGGATATAAATGAGGAAACTTATGCCAAAATTAAATCTTTATACCCTGCTGATAAAGCTTTTGGATATGATATAAATGAATTACGAGGCATGTGGGTGGTAGAGATGAAGATTGATTAAAAAAATATCACTCCAAATAAAATTATAGTATCAAAAAAGCCATTTCATCGGTGATGAAATGGCTAATTACTTTAATAAATCCTCGCGGATTAAAACTTATTGCTGCACTAGCGCATCATATTTTGCCTTAAACTCTGTATACTTATCATCATCCCCTACAACTTCATAAGAGTTTTTTAGGATTTTAATTAATGATGGATTCTCAGGGTTTTGCTCGTATGCTTTTTCTAAATATGGTAAAGCTTCTTTGTATAATGCTTTCCTTTTAGCTTTATTCTCGTTATAAATTTTCTTCTCTTTTGCAGAAGAACCTAAATTCTCATTCATTTTAGCAACCAAATCCTTCTCTGGTTCTATGATTAAGAATGCAAGATTTAAGTGAGCATCAGCAAAGTTTGGATCTTTCTCAATGGCTTTTTCATAATATGTTCTAGCCTGATCTGCATTACTATCATCTTGATCCTCTAAGGTTTTTGCAAGGTTAAAGTAATCTACCGCATCTGCCGTACCATTGTCTACTTTTTCTTGAAGAGATGCTACAAATTTATCAGAATTACCACTTTGTTGATATGAAGCCGTGATAATTTTGTTCATATTCTCATTTTGAGGGAATTTTTCTAGTCCTTTTTGTCCTACCTCTACCGCTTTATCAAAGTTTTTTAATTGATAATAAGTATAAGTAGCATTGCTATATAAATCCTCTTCTAATGATTCTGAAGTCTCTGTTCTCGGATTTTCTACAAGTCCTAACTTAACTTGTGTGTCCATATCCGCTTGAGTAGAAAACGATAAATCATTTCCTTCTTTATCCGTAGCTATATAACTTGTTTCTACCCCTGTAAAACCATTGTCTATTAGGGTCTGAAATATGTCTGCAGCCTTCTCATACTCTTCCGTCTGCACATACCCTAAACCAGCATAATAATAGAATACAGGTCTATCTTGACCAATCGCCTTATACAAATAGTACGCTTTGGTGAATTCATCACCAGCTAACTTATAATCTTTAGCATTAAAACCATCATTTGCTTTCTTTAAAGCTGCCGCAGCTTCCGTATTCAACGTCTGAATCTCTGGCTGTAATAATGATTTAGAAATTTGACCTTCTTTTACTTTAGCATAATTACCAGCTGATGTCTTGGCATCAACTGATTTTTCATCGTAAAAAAATTCCCAATTTCTAGTGTCCTTATTTTTTACTTTGAAATATGGTTTAGATTCTAAGTCCCCTAATTTAGCATAATACTCCCCAGCTTTAATTAAATCCCCAGATTGTTTCGCTGATTTAGCCGCCGCAAAATAAAAGTTTGCTAAATCTTCTGGCTCTATGGTTGGGTCTTCACTTAATTTACTTTCAGCTATATCTGCTTGTTGTAATGCTGTTTGATAATCTTTGCTTTTGAAAGCTTGTTGTGTGGCTTGGATTTCTGCCTTCTGTGCTGAAACACCTATAAAAATAGATGCCATCGCTATGCTCAAAATAATTTTTTTCATTTTTATTCTTCTTCTTGATTAATATTTTGGTTGTCACTGTTTTCTACATTGTCGTCTAAAAGATCTTCTTGTAATGCTTCATCTTCTTCGATTTCAACTTTGGCCACAGCTGCTATTTCATCTCCCTTCTTCAGGTTGATTAATTTAACCCCTTGGGTTGCTCTACCCATTACTCTTAATTCTTCTACAGAAGTTCTAATAGCAACTCCAGACTTATTAATAATCATTAAATCATTATCGTCTGTCACGTTCTTAATGGCAATTAAACTACCAGTCTTATCGGTGATATTCAAGGTCTTAACTCCTTTACCTCCTCGATTAGTTTCTCTATAATCATCTACATTGGTACGTTTACCATAACCCTTCTCAGAAACTACAAGAATCGTGTCATTTTCCATGTCAGAAACAACAACCATTCCAACTACCTCATCAGAATCATCAATATTAATCCCGCGCACCCCAGAGGCCGTTCTACCCATAGGCCTTACGTTCTCTTCATTAAACCTAATAGCTTTACCATTTTTAGCGGCAATCATAATTTGACTTTCACCATTGGTAAGTTTAGCTTCTAATAACTCATCCCCATCCTTAATGGTAATCGCATTAATACCATTTACACGTGGTCTAGAATATGCTTCTAATAAAGTCTTTTTAATCTGACCTTTTTTAGTAACCATCACTACGTAGTTATCGTTTACATATTCCTCATCCATTAGATCATGGGTTCGAATGTAAGCCCTCACTCTATCATCTGGCTCAAGACTAATGATATTCTGTATCGCTCTACCTTTAGACGTTTTAGATCCTTCCGGAATTTCGTAAACACGAAGCCAGAAACATCTACCTTTCTCTGTAAAGAATAGCATATATTGGTGATTTGAGGCTACAACCATATATTCTAAGAAATCTCCATCTCTAGAAGTAGCTCCACGATTACCTACACCTCCACGAGATTGTGCACGATATTCTGATAATGAGGTACGTTTAATGTATCCTAAATGCGAAATGGTAACCACCATCTTATCATCTGGAATAATATCTTCAATACTCATTTCACCCCCTGCATAGTTGATAGAAGTTCTACGCTCATCACCATACTTTTCTTTAATCTCTTGTAGTTCTTCTTTTATGATTTCAAATCTTGCGACTTTATTCGAGAGAATCTCTACCAAACGATCAATTTCTTTCATGATCTCTTCATACTCTTCTCTAATCTTATCAAGCTCCATACCTGTAAGCTTCGATAATCTAAGATCTAAAACCGCTTGTGCTTGAATATCTGTTAAGTCAAACTCTTCTATCAAACCAACCTTTGCATCTGCAGGGTTAGCTGAATGGCGAATGATATGAATCGCTCTATCTAGGGTATCTTCGGTAGCAATTACCTTCATGTAACCCTCTAACAAATGAGCTCTTTCTCTTGCTTTCTTAAGTTCGTACTCCGTTCTACGAATTACTACATCATGCCTGTGGTCTACAAAGTGCTTAATTAAATCCTTTAAATTTAATTGTTCTGGACGACCATTTACCAATGCAATATTATTGACACTGAATGATGTTTGAAGTTGTGTGTATTTATATAATAAGTTTAGAACAATGTTAGGAATCGCATCAGTTTTTAAAACATAAACGATACGCATACCATTACGATCAGACTCATCACGAATCTCTGCAATGCCATCTAATTTACCATCTTTCACCAACTCGGCTGTAGATGATATCATATTAGCTTTGTTCACTTGATAAGGAATCTCATCAACGATAATGCAATCTCTACCGTTTAATTCTTCCATACGTGTTTTTGCACGCATGATGATTCTCCCTCTACCCGTTTCAAAGGCATCTTTCACACCTTTATATCCATATATCTCACCACCTGTAGGGAAGTCAGGCGCTTTAATATACTCCATCAAGCCTTCAATGGTAATATCATTATCGTCAATATATGCCGCTATACCATCAATAACCTCTGATAAGTTATGCGGCGCCATATTGGTAGCCATTCCTACAGCAATACCAGCAGCACCATTTACCAATAGATTGGGAACCCTCGTTGGTAATACAGTTGGTTCTTCTAATGTATCATCAAAGTTTAATTGAAAATCTACCGTTTCTTTTTCTATATCAGATAGAAGTTCTTCTGATATTTTTTGCATACGAGCCTCAGTATAACGCATTGCTGCAGGAGGATCACCATCCACAGACCCAAAGTTACCTTGACCATCTACAAGCATATAACGCATAGACCAAGGTTGTGCCATACGCACCATGGTATCATATACAGATGAATCACCATGTGGATGATACTTACCTAGTACTTCCCCCACAATACGAGCAGATTTCTTATGTGCTCTGTTTGAGTAAACGCCCAATTCTCGCATTCCGTATAGGACCCGTCTGTGAACTGGTTTTAGCCCATCACGCACATCTGGTAGAGCTCTTGATACAATTACCGACATTGAATAGTCAATGTAAGCGGTCTTCATTTGTTCCTCTATATTAATAGGAATAATCTTTTCTCCTTCAGCCATAAATCACTAAATTTACTAATATGCTAAAATACAACATATGCCTGAGTTTTTAGAGTAAATTGCTTGAAATTATCAACAATTTATAATAACTTAATATTTGATTGTATAAAATAAGGCTGATAGATATTTGATATTTATATGGCGTTTTATTTTGTGAATCTAAAAACTTGATTTATATTTGCAATCCGAATTAAAAATCGGGGTGTGGAACCAAAAAGTGAGAAGTAATGAAAAGAACATTTCAACCAAGTAATAGAAAGAAGAGAAACAAGCACGGATTCCGTGAAAGAATGTCTAGTAAAAATGGGCGCAGAGTTTTGGCTTCCAGAAGAAAGAAAGGCAGAAAAAGATTGACCGTAAGTGCTGTTAGAGCAAAACGTTAATCTTTCATAAAATATTGATAAAATTTAGCTTGGAGGTTTTCTTTCAGGCTTTTTTATTTTATTTTTGATAAAATTTTTTATGAGCACTACTCCTATTATCTATTTAAAAGACGCAGATATATACCAACGTAATTTTTTGGTATTAAATGAAGTTGATTTTGAAATGCAAAGAGGTGAATTCGCCTATTTAATTGGTAAAACCGGTAGTGGTAAAAGTAGTTTGCTCAAAGTTCTATATGGTGATTTACCTTTACAAACAGGTGAAGGAGAGGTTGCAGGAATTGATTTAGGGAAATTAAAAACCTCTAATATTCCTGCGCTTAGAAGAAAATTAGGAATTGTATTTCAAGATTTTCAACTTTTATCAGATAGAACGATAGAAAAAAATTTAATGTTTGTTTTGAAAGCCACAGGATGGAAAACTAAAGTTGAAATCGATAATCGAATCGACGAAGTTTTAGAAGATGTGAATATGGCCACAAAAAAACATAAAATGCCTCATCAATTATCTGGTGGCGAACAACAACGTATAGCCATTGCCCGTGCATTATTGAATCACCCAGAACTTATTCTAGCAGATGAGCCTACAGGTAATCTAGATCCAGAGACTTCTATAGAGATTATGAATCTACTCCTGCGTGTTTCTAAAGAACACAATATGGCAGTACTCATGGCAACGCATGACTATAATATAATCCGAAAGTTTCCGGCAAAGACATTTAGATGTGAAAACGGAAAGGTCATCATAGCGGAATCTCAATCGTTGTTTATAGACGCTTAAGAAGTGTTATCTGTCTGTATACCTGTCTATAACCACTCTTATATAAATCTTGTCCGTACATTACACCAGCAATGTACTTTAGCCCAGATATCTTTTGAAATCTTGGTGTCTGATGATTGTTCTACCAATCTACATACATTAAGAGATAATAAAACATTTCAGCATCTTTCTCGTACCCGATATTTACGCCCAAAGCAAAATTTGGGAAACGATCAAAATAGAAATTTACTTGCTAAAGAGGCAGTATATGAATGGTTGCTATTTGTAGATGCAGATATGAAGATCATTAAAGATGATTTCATTCAAAAGTATATAAATTTTATTACACAGAATGATGCTGATGCCTTTTCTGGTGGAATTTGTTATAATGAATTAAACAACCCCAAACATCTTCTGAGGTGGAAAGTGGGAAAACGCTATGAAGAGATCAATGAGGATATAAAAACAGATGCTTATTTAGGTTTCAGAGGTAGCAACTTTATAATAAAGAAAGAGGTTTTTTTAAACGTTCCTTTTTTGAAACTACCTCAAAAATATGGTTATCAGGATACTGTTTTTGGAATTAATCTTAAATTAAAAGGTTATCATCTCAAATTAATTAATAATCCTGCTGAACACTTAGGAATGATGGATTCCACTTCATTTTTGAATAAGACGGAAGAAGCAATAGCCTACGCATTATATCTAGATAAACATCATCCAGAAATTGCTAAATATATCAAGATAATCAAGGTATTTAGACTATTAAAACTCTTAAGAGTTAACGCTTTAATTTCTAATGTTTTTTCAATTACCAAGAAAATAGTTTACCGCAATATCGTATCTAATCAACCTAATTTATGGTTATTTCAATGGTATAAATTAGGCTATATGTGTTATTTATATTCAGAGAATAAAGAAAGCAAAATCGGTTCATGATTCTCCCATTTAAAATCTGATTGTGCTTTTTCTATACCTGCTTTAAATTCATTTTTTGGTCTTGCTAATATTTGTTTTATTTTATCTGCAATATGTGTAGGGTTATGATTGTGAATAACATCCCCAACTTTATATTTTAAAATGATATCTTCAACTTCTGGCAAATCACTACTTCCTAATATTGGAATACCTGCATAGATATAGTCAAAAACCTTGTTTGGTAAAGCATAGCGATAACTGAGTCCATTATCTTCTTCTAAACTTAAACCTAAATTTGCCTGTGCGGTAATGTTTTTTAGAGTTTCTGGATTTATTCTGCCCCAAAATTTTATTTTATCTTCCAAATTTTCACTTTTTACCAACTGTTCATATATTGGTTTCATTGGACCATCGCCTACAATCCAAAGAACAGTATTTTCAAGATATGGCATAGCTAGAATCATCTTATCTATCCCTCTGGACTCATTAATCGCACCTTGATAAATAAGAATTTTATTTTCGTTGAGAATTTGAGTTGTCTTATTTTTATCTGGATGAACCAAATTAGAAACTGGAAAGTTAGAAACCACTTTTGCATCTATCCCATAAGAATCTTTGAAGAATGTAGCATAAGAATTACTTACTGTATACATGGCATCAGTTTTAGGTAATAGCCTTCTCTCTAGATATTGCCAAACTCGTTTTTGAATTGAACCCTCTTTTAAACTTGGAAGTTCTGAAAAGATTTCATGGCTATCAAATATTAAAGGTATTTTAAAAGTTTTAGCAACTAAAAAAGCTGGCAATAAGGTGTCTAAATCATTGGCCAAAATAATTGTATTACTTTTAGACTCTTTTAAAAGCTGAATTAAAAACCGAATTTGTATTTCTACATAAAAGAATATGTTTTTTTTAAATAATACAGGAAGTCTTTTGGTAAGAAACTGAACATGATCTAAGGATGGTTCTCCCCGGTGCTTTAGACCAATTAATAAAAACTCATACCCAGATTGCGTTAGTGTTTTACCAACTTTAATTAATCTTTGGTCTGTTGCAATATTATTAGAAACAAGGCTTATAATTCGATTTCTCAATCTTTAGGTTTATGAATAAAAAGATAGTATAATTGAATCCCGAATATAAAAACATTTGGTAGGATGATAGGCCAACTATCTATAAGATAGCCATACACCACAAACAAGGCACATCCAATGGCGTTGACAAGCCTTAATAGTCGGATATTATTTGGAATTAAAAAGCTACATATAATTGCAGCGGAGGCCGCATAACCAATATATTCTGTATAATCTTGAAGCATAAATTCCATGTATATTCAAAATTAAGCAAATTCTACGAAATCAGTATGATTTGCGTAACTTTGTTGTATGATTAAGTCTTTAAAAAAAATTAAAAATATCCATCGGGATAACTTTTTTTTAATAGCCGGTCCCTGCGCTATTGAAAATGAAGAAACCCCCTTATTGATAGCTGAAAGGTTAGTGGAGATTACGAATAAGCTGGAGATTCCTTTTATATTCAAGGGGTCTTTTAGAAAAGCTAATCGATCTCGTCTAGATAGTTTTACGGGAATCGGCGATGAAAAGGCATTGAAAATATTGCGTAAAATAGGCGAAACTTTTGACGTGCCCACCACTACAGACATTCATGAAAGTCCAGATGCGGAGATGGCTGCAGCCTATGTGGATGTGCTCCAAATTCCAGCTTTTCTTGTAAGACAAACAGATTTAGTAGTGGCAGCCGCTAAAACTGGGAAAGTTGTAACTTTAAAAAAAGGGCAATTTCTATCTCCAGAAAGTATGCAGTTTCCGGTTGATAAAGTAACACAATCAGGTAATGATAAAGTAGCTATTATAGAGCGTGGCTCAACTTTTGGTTATCAAGATATGATTGTAGATTTCAGAGGAATTCCGACCATGCAAAAATATGCACCTGTCATATTAGATGTAACGCATTCGCTACAACAACCGAATCAATCCACGGGAGTTACTGGTGGTAGACCAGAATTAATTGAAACCATAGCCAAAGCGGGCATTGCCGTAGGAGCAGACGGTCTCTTTATCGAGACACATCCTGATCCTGCTAATGCAAAATCAGATGGCGCAAACATGCTTCACTTAGATTACATAGAAGACTTACTCAAAAAACTCGTAAAAATTAGACAAGCCATTCTATAAATTAATGGTCTCTATCTTGCATTTTTAAACTAAAATCTTGTAATTATGGCATCTTTTTACGATCTTAAAGCTTCAACTCCATCAGGGGAAGATATTGATTTTTCTAACTTCACTGGTAAGGTTGTCCTTATTGTGAATACAGCAACCAAATGTGGACTGGCGCCACAATTTGCAGGATTAGAGGAACTTCATACAAAATACAGGGATCAAGGTTTAGTTGTGATTGGTTTCCCGAGCAATCAATTTGCCAGTCAAGAACCAGTCAGCAATGAAGAAATGACACAAGTTTGTGAATTAAATCATGGCGTAACTTTTCAATTGACAGAAAAAATAGATGTGAATGGAAATAAAACGCATCCTGTTTTCAAATTTCTAAAAGATGAACTAGGAGGATTTTTAATCAATTCAATCAAATGGAATTTCACCAAGTTTTTAATCGATAAAAATGGGAAACCCTACAAAAGGTATGCACCTTATACAAAACCTGAAGCATTAGAAAAAGATATTATCAAATTACTAAGCGAATGATTTTTGAACCCGAAATCATTCAATTATATACCATATTCAATGAATAGACAATTAATAAATAAATATAATATACCTGGACCTCGATACACAAGTTACCCTACAACACCCTATTGGGATGAGGATACATTTACGGTAGAGGAATGGAAAAGAACATTGACCCAATCTTATAGTGAATCCAATGAAAAGGAAGGAATTTCCATTTATATCCACCTACCCTTCTGTGAAAGTTTATGTACTTTTTGTGCTTGCCATAAACACATTACTAAACGACATAGCGTAGAAGATGACTATATAGATACTGTTATCCAGGAATGGGACTTATATTTAAATCTTTTTGAGACTAAACCAATCATCAAAGAATTGCATTTGGGAGGTGGGACGCCTACCTTTTTTTCTCCAGAAAACTTAAAAAGATTACTAGAATCAATTTTTGAAAAAGCAATCATTGCAGATAAACCAGAATTTAGTTTAGAAGGTCACCCGAATAACACAACACGAGAGCACATGCAAGTGCTGTATGATTTAGGTTTTAGAAGAATTAGTTTTGGTGTACAAGATTATGATCCTAAAGTTCAAAAAGCAATCAACCGCATTCAGCCTTTTGAAAATGTAAAGAAGGTTACAGAAATAGCAAGGGAAATTGGGTATACGAGTATTTCACACGATCTTGTTTTTGGTCTACCATTCCATACCCTAGAAGCAATGAAAAACACGATACAGAAAACCAGAGATTTGAATCCTGATCGTATTGCTTTTTATAGTTACGCCCATGTGCCGTGGATTAAAGGTGTGGGACAAAGAGGTTTTGATGAAAATGATTTACCTAAATCAGAAGAGAAACGTGAGCTATACGAAGTTGGTAAAGCCATGTTTGAGGAGATGGGATATGTGGAAATTGGAATGGATCACTTTTCATTAAGAGATGATAGTCTATACCAAGCAGCTATTAATAAAAAGATGCATAGAAACTTTATGGGTTATTCTTCTTCTAATACCCAAGTAATGATCGGTCTAGGCATGTCTGCAATTTCTGATAGTTGGTATAGTTTTGCGCAAAATTCAAAGTCTGTGAAGGAATATAAAGAGATGATTAATCGTGGAGAGTTAGCGGTGCAGAAAGGACACATTCTAACGGAGGAAGATTTGCGAATTCGCCGTCATATTTTGAATTTGATGTGTAATCTAGAGACCACTTTTCAACCAGAAGATAAAAATTACATCAATCTAGAAGAGACCCGTACGCGTTTAGAAGAAATGGAAAAAGACGGTTTATTAGCATGGGATGGAGATCACCTGAATGTTACGGAAGATGGTAGAATTTTCGTAAGAAACATCTGTATGACTTTAGATTTAAGAATGCTAAGAAATAAGCCAGAGACTAGAATATTCTCTATGACCGTATAGTTCTTTTTATTTGAAAATTTAATATTATGCCTCTATAATACCTAATTAGATAATATAGAGGTATTTTTCTTCTTGCGTTTTTTATTAATGTAAGATTGGTAAATTCCATTGGCAATAATCACAATAATCATTACAAAAGCCGCAATATAAAATGTTGGTGACATCGATTCTGATTCCCCAAAAATAAAATAGGCTAAAATAATTCCGTATACTGGTTCTAAGTTTATCGCTAGAATAAGTGAATATGGGCTTATAAACTTCATCAATACGACAGATTCTATAACGGGATATGCTGTAAGACCAGCACCTAATAAAAAGACCCAGCCAAAATCTGCAAGACTTATAGCTAAATCTGCTGGAACATCGTTAAAAAACGGCATCACCATGGCTGCAATGATACAAGCCCCTAGCATCTCGTATAAAATCATGATGCGAGGACGATTGGTTTCATCTTTTTGGATTACACCATTCAAAACAGTCATCAATGCAGAGAGAAAGGCGCACGCAACCCCCATCATAATACCTAATAGATATTCTGGGCTCGCCCGAAATATAAACCATAAGCATATAATTACAATTACGGCAAGTAATACTTCTGCTGGATTTATCTTTCTTTTATAAAATATAGGTTCCAAAAATGCCGCAAATAAAGCTCCCGTAGAAAGGGTGCTTAATGCCACAGACACATTAGATATTTTGATAGCTCCAAAAAATAAAACCCAATGTAATCCCATTACAAAGCCAACTGCCAAATATTGGGTTAATTTCTTGCGAGAAACTTTCACAGAAATTCCTACAACCTTTAACATTAAAAAAATTGTAAGTGCCGCTATAAGCGTCCGATAAAATACCAAGGGTATCGCTGATATGGATATTAACTTACCTAGAATACCAGTAAATCCCCATAACAACACTAAAAAATGCATTCTGAATTGAGCCTTTAGCATAAGTGTGATATACTTTTAAAATTATTTTAGTGGACTTTAATAATTTGATTTGCTAATTCTAATATAAATATATTCGGCAAATAAATATGTTGTGTTTAAAGAAATTTAAACATACAATTTTGTTCTACGTAAAAATGGCGTAACTATTGTACGGTAACAGGAAATTAAATTGCTGTTAATAGACAAAAACATGATAAAAATTAAAAGAAGAACACGCCACGAGTCTAGATTTCACCCAAAAATGGGAGCTTTAACAACTCCCGTAACAAAAATATCTAAAACAGTTTTAGGCATACCAGTGCATACCGTACATGAATATAGAACTACATACCATGGAAAAGTAAAGGATTGCGAGACATGTGAGCTCAATAAAGTTTAACCCTATAGAAATCAAAAAAGTCCAGCCTAGGCTGGACTTTTTAAATAATACTTTTTATGATTTATTATCTCTCCTCTAATGGAATATAATTTCTCGTAGGTTCACCAGTATATACTTGTCTTGGTCTACCAATTGGCTGACTAGTTTGTCTCATTTCTTTCCATTGAGAAATCCAACCAGGCAAACGACCTAAAGCAAACATGACGGTGAACATTTCATTTGGAATGCCTAATGCTTTGTAAATAATTCCAGAATAAAAATCTACATTCGGATATAGTTTACGTTCAATGAAATACTCATCCTGTAAAGCGATTTTTTCTAATTCTCTTGCTAAATCTAAAATTTCATCCTCTACACCTAACTGTTCTAGAACATCATCGGCTGCTTTCTTAATGATTTTCGCCCTAGGGTCCATGTTTTTATAAACTCTATGACCGAATCCCATTAAACGAAAATCGTCATCTTTATTTTTAGCTTTGTCTACCCATTTCTGTAATCCACCTCCATCATTCTTAATCATCTGTAACATCTCAATTACAGCTTGGTTTGCACCACCATGTAAAGGTCCCCATAAAGCAGAAATTCCAGCAGAAATAGAAGCGAATAAACCAGCATGAGAAGATCCGACTAATCTTACGGCAGAAGCAGAACAGTTTTGTTCATGATCCGCATGTAAAATAAGTAGTTTATCTAATGCGTCAATTATAATTGGATTCAATTCAAAATCATCATTCTTCTTGAACATCATCTGATAGAAATTCTCTATATAACTTAAATTACGATCTGGCTCAATCAAATCTAATTTGTTACTTTTTCTATATGTCCAAGCCGCAAGAATATCAAATTTGGCAATCAATCTAGCCGCCGCATGATACATATCTTCTTGCTTATGCGGATCTACAGCTTTTGGATTAAAAGCAGTAAGTGAACTTGTTAAAGATGCTAAAACTCCCATAGGGTGTGCATCACTTGGGAATCCATCTAATATCTTCCTTACTCTATCGTTTACAAAAGTGTAGTCCTTGATTGTTTTTTCCCAACGCTTTAATTGACTTTCGTTAGGTAACTCTCCCTCTAGAAGTAAGTACATTACTTCTAAAAAAGTTGAATTTTCTGCAAGTTGCTCTATAGGATAACCACGATACAACAATTTCCCTTCCTCTCCATCTAAAAACGTAATCTTACTTAAGCAAGATCCAGTATTCTTATAACCTGGATCCAATGTAATTAACCCACTATCGGATCTCAGCTTTGATATATCCACAGAAACATCACCCATTGTACCCTCTACAACTGGGTATTCATATTCCTGTCCTTTATAAATAACTTTAACTGTTTCTGACATATTTTAAGTTTGTTTTAAATATACTCAATTACTAAATACTTTAATATTAATTTTAATAAAAATTACTGATTTATCTAAAAGCAAATCTTATTATACATTAAAGGCCCCTTCTCCTGGAAATTGAGCAGTACCTCCTAACATTTCTTCAATTCTTAATAATTGATTATATTTTGCCATACGGTCTGATCTAGAAGCTGAACCAGTTTTAATTTGACCTGTGTTTAATGCCACTGCTAAATCTGCAATAGTAGCATCTTCTGTTTCACCAGATCTATGAGACATCACAGCAGTATAACCAGCGTTTTTAGCCATGTTCACCGCATCAATGGTTTCTGTCAAGGTTCCAATTTGATTAACTTTAATTAGTATTGAGTTGGCGATATTTTCATCAATTCCACGCCCTAGCCTTTCCACATTGGTCACAAATAAATCATCTCCAACTAATTGTACAGAGTCTCCAATTTTCTCGGTGAGCATCTTCCAACCGTCCCAATCATTTTCATCCATTCCATCTTCAATAGAAATAATAGGATATTTCTCGCATAATTCTGCTAAATATTCAACTTGCTCTTCAGTGCTTCTTACCTTACCATTTTCACCTTCAAACTTTGCATAGTTATATTTACCATCTTCATAAAACTCTGAAGCAGCACAATCAAGGGCAATCATAATTTCCTCACCAAAATTGTAACCCGCGTTTTCTACAGCCAATTTAATAGTGTCTAAAGCATCTTCTGTTCCTTCAAAAGTAGGTGCAAAACCACCTTCATCTCCTACTGCAGTAGATAAATTTCTTTCATGCAGAACTTTTTTCAAGTGATGAAATATTTCAACCCCTTTTCTAAGTGCATCAGAAAAGCTTATTGCCTCTACTGGCATAATCATAAATTCTTGAAAAGCGATTGGCGCATCAGAATGCGAACCTCCATTTACAATATTCATCATAGGAACTGGTAACATGCTGGCATTAACTCCGCCCACATATCTAAATAAAGGCATGCCAAGTTCTGCTGCAGCAGCTTTAGCTACAGCTAAAGATACTCCTAAAATAGCATTCGCTCCTAAATTAGATTTATTATCTGTACCATCAAGATCAATCATAGTCATATCAATCCAATTCTGCTCAAAAACAGAAACACCCAAAAGCTCTGGTGCGATAACTTCATTCACGTTATCTACGGCTTTCAAAACACCTTTGCCTAGAAACTCCTCTTCGCCATCTCTTAATTCAACAGCTTCATGTTCTCCCGTAGAAGCACCAGATGGAACTGCTGCTCTACCTAACATTCCACTCTCTGTCCAAACATCTACTTCAACTGTTGGATTACCTCTTGAATCTAAAATTTGGCGTGCATGTATTGCGGAAATAATACTCATAATTTTGATTTTAATAGTTATAATTATCTTCCTCAAATTTAATCAATAAAATGCATTTAATAAACAATAAATAGCATGAAATAACTCAATAAAAAAGATTTAATTAAAACTATCCAGTGCAAAAGTGAGAACATTTTAGAAAGAAAAATAAAAATATAAGACAAAAAAAAGACGATTGCTCACACAATCGTCTTTATATTTTAAACAAGAATAGTTATTATTCCTCTTCTTTAGTAGCTACCACAGTATCTGTTTGAGCAGATTTCTTGCTACCACCACGTCTACTTCTACTTCTTCTTGTTTTCTTACCATCATCATTAGGGTTATAGATTTCATTGAAATCTACAAGTTCAATCAAAGCCATTTCAGCAGCATCACCCTTTCTAAATCCAGTTTTTATAATACGAGTGTACCCGCCTGGACGTTCCATAATTCTAGGACTTACCTCTCTGAATAATTCAGATACAGCATGTTTATCCTGCAAATAATTGAAGGCATTTCTACGCGATGCCGTAGTATCTTCTTTTGCCAAAGTTATAATTGGCTCAATATATTTACGTAAGGCTTTAGCTTTAGCTACAGTAGTATTGATTCTTTTATGTTTAATTAAAGAGCAACCCATGTTTGCTAACATAGCTTTACGGTGACCTTTCTGTCTACCTAAGTGGTTAAATGTTTTTCCGTGTCTCATAATTTCTTATTCTACGTCTAATTTATATTTGGATATGTCCATACCGAAATTTAATCCCTTGTTACTTACAAGTTCATCCAATTCAGTAAGTGATTTCTTACCAAAATTCCTGAATTTCATTAAATCAGCTTTTGAATAAGATACTAAATCTCCTAGTGTATCAACTTCTGCTGCCTTTAGGCAATTTAGTGCTCGTACAGACAAGTCCATGTCTACTAATTTTGTCTTTAACAATTGTCTCATGTGAAGAGCCTCTTCATCATAAGTATCGCTCTGCGCAACCTCTTCAGCTTCAAGTGTAATTCTCTCGTTAGAAAACAACATAAAGTGATGAATCAAAATCTTTGCAGCATCTGTTAAAGCTTGTTGTGGATGGATAGAACCGTCGGTCTCTATATTCAAGATCAATTTTTCGTAATCCGTTTTCTGCTCTACACGATAATTATCTATGCTATATTTAACATTTTTGATAGGTGTGAAGATAGAATCTATAGCGATTGTACCCATTGGAGCATTATCATCTTTATTTTCTTCTGCAGGAACATAACCACGACCTTTACCAATTGTTAGTGTAAGGTCTAAAGTAATATTCTTATCCATATTAGCAATCACTAAATCTGGATTTAGAACTTGAAAACCAGATAGACTCTTGCTTATATCTCCGGCTTTGAATTGATCCTGGTTAGATATGGACAAAGAAACGGTTTCACTATCTGCATCATCAATTTGCTTTTTGAATCTAACCTGTTTAAGGTTTAATATTATCTCTGTAATATCTTCTACAACACCTGAAATGGTAGAAAACTCATGATCAACGCCTTCTATTTTCACAGATGTAAAAGCAAACCCCTCTAAAGAAGAAAGAAGTACTCTACGCAGTGCATTACCAACAGTTAATCCGTAACCTTGTTCTAAGGGACGAAACTCAAACTCTCCTGAGTAATCATTAGCATCCAATAAAACAACCTTGTCCGGTTTAATAAAATTTAAAATAGCCATATTTTTTTAAAAAGCGTATTTGTGAGTTATTATTTAGAGTAAAGCTCTACGATCAAATTTTCCTTGATATCTTCTGGTATCTGAATTCTCTCAGGAATCGCTTGAAAAACTCCTGATCTAGTTGCCTCATTCCAAGTCAACCATTCGTATTCAGTTCTATCAAGAAGTGATTCTTCTATCACAGTCAATGATTTAGATTTTTCTCTAATTTCGATTACATCACCTTCTTTTACTTGGTATGAAGGGATATTCAAGATTTCACCATTTACGGTAATATGCTTGTGTGTAACTAATTGACGTGCTGCTGGTCTTGAAGGTGCAATACCCAAACGATAAACAACATTATCTAATCGTCTTTCGCACATTTGAAGTAAAACTTCACCTGTAATTCCTGTAGCTCTAGTAGCCGCTTTGTACATATTAGAGAATTGTCTTTCTAAAATACCATAAGTATATTTAGCCTTTTGTTTCTCCATCAATTGTACTGCGTACTCTGATTTTTTTCCACGTCTTCTGTTAGGACCATGTTGTCCTGGTGGATATTTCTTTCTCTCGAATGATTTGTCATCACCAAAAATCGGTTGACCGAATTTTCTAGCGATTTTAGTTTTAGGTCCTGTATATCTTGCCATAGTTGTTAAAAATAATGATTATGAATTAAGGCTTATCCTTCGATAATCTGTAATTTATAAATAAATGTGATTAAACTCTTCTTCTTTTTGGTGGTCTACATCCGTTATGTGGTATTGGCGTAACATCTACTATTTCGCTAACTTCAATACCAGCATTATGAATAGAACGAATCGCAGATTCTCTACCTTGTCCTGGACCTTTTACAAATACTTTTACTCTTCTTAATCCAGCTTCGTAAGCTTTCTTAGAACAATCTTCTGCTGCAACTTGAGCTGCATACGGTGTATTCTTTTTAGAACCCCTGAAACCCATTTTACCAGCAGATGACCAAGAGATTACTTCTCCTTTCTTATTAGTTAAAGAAATTATAACGTTGTTGAAAGTAGCTTGAACGTGAGCTTCTCCTGTTGCTTCTACTTTTACATTGCGCTTCTTAGCTTTAGAAGCTCCTTTCTGTTGTTTTTTTGCCATAACTAATTATTATTTAGTTGCTTTTTTCTTGTTCGCAACAGTTTTTCTTTTTCCTTTACGTGTACGAGAATTATTCTTCGTTCTCTGTCCTCTTAAAGGTAAACCAAGTCTGTGACGAATTCCTCTTTGGCTACCAATATCCATTAATCGCTTAACGTTAATTTGAACCTCAGATCTTAATTCTCCTTCTACTTTATAATTATCTGATAAAGATTTACGGATAGCATTGATGTCTTCATCATCCCAATCCATAACTTTTTTACTCTCGTCAACATTGGCTTGATCAAGAATTTTCTTAGCTGTGCTTCTTCCTATACCGTAGATATAAGTAAGTCCGATAACACCTCGTTTGTTTTTTGGTAAATCTACTCCTGCAATACGTGCCATAATTATCTTGAATTAACCTTGTCTTTGTTTAAACTTTGGATTTTTTTTATTGATCACATATAAGCGACCCTTTCTACGAACGATCTTGCATTCCGCACTTCGTTTCTTAACCGATGCTCTTACTTTCATTATTATAGTTTTTTTATGGTCCGATTTCTCAATCTTCTAATTTTATTAATATCTATAAGTGATTCTACCTTTAGACAAATCATATGGAGACATTTCCAATTTAACTTTATCACCAGGTAAAAGTTTAATGTAGTGCATCCTCATTTTTCCAGAGATATGAGCAGTCACCACATGATTATTCTCTAATTCTACACGAAACATCGCATTAGATAATGCTTCTATGATTGTTCCGTCTTGTTCAATATGTTTTTGTTTTGCCATAATATTATACGATACAGATTTTATGCCATTCTTTTATTAACTCTATCTGTCTTCATCATACCATCATAGTGATGATTAAGAAGATAGGTATTGATTTGCTGCATAGTATCTAAAGTAACTCCTACAAGAATTAATAAAGATGTACCACCAAAGAAGTATGAAAATCCAGTACCAACGCCAAAATTACTAACAATTGCTGGTAATATAGCAAGCAATGCCAAAAATATTGAACCAGGCAGAGTGATTTTAGATAAAATATCATCTAAAAAGTCTGCTGTATCTTTTCCTGGCTTCACTCTTGGAATTATACCTCCGTTTCTTCTTAAGTCTTCTGCCATTTGATTTACTGGAATCGTAACTGCAGTATAAAAGAATGTAAAGACAATAATAAGTATAGCAAAAACAACACAATACCAAAAGCTAAATGGATCACTCAAACTTTGAAAGAATCCAGGAACCTTGCCCTCTTCATATATGAAATTAGCTAATACCCCAGGTAAAAACATAATTGCTTGAGCGAATATAATTGGCATAACCCCAGCAGCATTTACTTTCAATGGAATGTACTGACGAACAGTATTTGTGAAAGTCTTCATGAAATTACTGCTTCCAGCTTGGGCTCTTCCTACATATTGCACAGGAACTTTTCTAACGGCCATCACCAAAAGTACACATAATGCAATACATATTAATAAACCAACAACTTCAAATAACACGAAGATTAGAGGTTGTGATGTAAGTTCAGCAAAGAAAGATTTAGGTAAATCAGCCATAATACCAACCATAATTAATAATGAAATACCATTACCAATTCCTTTATCTGTGATTTTCTCTCCTAACCACATTGCAAACATCGTTCCCGTAACCAAAATCACAGTAGCTGGAAACCAAAACCAGAAACTCGATGGATCAATTAAATAAGCCGGATTGATAGCTGGGTCGCTATAAGGAAGGAAAAATTGAGTAACAGAACCTAAATAAGTAGGGGCTTGAACTAAACATATAATGATAGTAAGCCATCTAGTAATTTGGGTAACTTTCTTGCGACCACTTTCGCCTTCTTTCTGTAATTTTTGTAAACTGGGTAAGGCAAGTCCCATTAACTGTACAACGATACTAGCCGATATATAAGGCATAATACCTAATGCTAAAATAGAAGCACGGCTAAAGCCACCTCCTGTAAAAGCATTTAATAAACTCAAGAATCCATTCCCCTCTTGAGAACCACGTGCAGATAATACATCTGCATCAATATTGGTCAAATCAATACCAGGTAATGGAATATGAGATCCTAGGCGGTAAATTAAGATAAAAAATAGCGTTAATAAAATTTTATCACGCAATTCCTTAATTTCCCAGATATTTTTAATGGTTTCAATAAAGCCTTTCATTTACTTGTTTTAATCATTAACTATTGCCTTACCTCCAGCTTTTTCAATAGCTTCTACGGCAGACTTAGTAAATTTATCACACTGAATATTAATAGCAGAAGTTAATTCCCCTCTACCTAAAATCTTAATGATATCATTTTTTTGAGCAAGACCATTATCAACTAAAACTTGGTTGTTTATAGTCCCAGAAATACCTTTATCATCAATAAACGCTTGTAAGGTATCTAAATTAATAACTCTGTATTCCTTTCTGTTGATATTTGTAAATCCAAACTTCGGTACACGTCTTTGTAAAGGCATCTGACCACCTTCAAAACCAACCTTTCTAGAATAACCAGACCTAGATTTAGCTCCGTTGTGTCCTCTTCCAGAAGTCCCTGCGTTACCTGAACCTTCTCCTCTACCTTTTCTGTACTTCTTTTTAACTGAACCTGATGCAGGTTGTAAATTACTTAATTTCATTCTATTAACTTTAAGATTAAGCTTTTTCTACTTTAATCAAATGTCCAACTTTAGCAATCATACCTTTGATAGCAGCTGAATCATCATGTTCCACAGTTTGGTTTAATTTTCTAAAACCTAATGCTTCTAACGTAGCTTTTTGTCTTTTCGTTCTATTGATTGCACTCTTTACTTGAGTGATTTTAATTTTCGCCATTTTATTGTGTTTTAGCCGTTAAAAACTTTTTTAACAGGAATACCTCTTAATCTAGAAATCTCATGAACACTACGCAGACTTAATAAAGCTTTCATTGTAGCTTTAACAACGTTATGTGGGTTAGATGAACCTTTAGACTTAGATAATACATCGTGAATACCAACTGATTCCAATACTGCACGAACAGCACCACCAGCGATAAGACCAGTACCTGTTGAAGCCGGTCTCATGAAAATTTGAGCACCTCCAAATCGAGATTCTTGCTCATGAGGAATAGTATTTCCTTCTAAAGGAATCCTAACTAAGTTTTTCTTAGCATCTTCAATTGCTTTTTGAATAGCTGAAGCTACATCTTTAGATTTACCTAAACCGTAACCAACAACACCTTTTTCATCTCCTACAACTACGATTGCTGAAAAACCAAAAGCACGACCACCTTTTGTTACTTTAGTTACACGCTGAACGCCAACTAATCTATCAACTAATTCTAAACCCCCAGGTTTAACTCTTTCTATATTTTTAAATCCAAGCATATTTCTTTATTAGAATTTTAATCCTCCTTCTCTGGCACCATCTGCCAATGATTTAACTCTTCCATGATAAACAAATCCGTTTCTGTCAAAAATAACAGATTCAATACCTTGAGCAATTGCTTTTTCAGCGATTTTCTTACCTACTAAAGTAGATTTTTCAGCTTTAGTACCTTCATCAGAAATTTCTTTTTCTCTAGAAGAAGCAGAAACTAACGTCACCCCATTTAAATCATCTATGATTTGAGCATATATCTCTTTATTTGATTTATAAACAGATAAGCGAGGACGCTCTGCAGTACCAAAAATATTTTTGCGTACTCTTCTTTTAATTTTTAACCTTTTTTCAGTTTTATTGATAGCCATAATAATTTCGTTTATTATGCAGATTTACCTGCTTTACGTCTAATATTTTCTCCTACAAATCTTACTCCTTTACCTTTGTAAGGTTCTGGTTTACGGAAAGCTCTAATTTTAGCAGCAATCATACCTATTAATTGTTTGTCATAAGAAGACAATTTAATTAATGGATTCTTACCTTTTTCAGAAACTGTCTCTACAGAAACCTCTTCAGGTAATTCAATCACAATATTATGAGAAAATCCTAAAGATAAATCTAATTTCTGACCTTGATTAGATGCACGGTATCCAACCCCAACAAGTTCTAATTCTTTAGTGAATCCTTTATCAAGACCTACAATCATATTATGAATTAGAGATCTATAAAGACCATGTAAGGCCTTGTGCTCTTTTTTCTCAGAAGGTCTTTCTAAAGAAACTTGATTATCGTCAATATTAACGATAAAACCTTCTCTTAATTCCTGTTTTAACTCTTTCTTACTACTCTTAACCGTAACTATATTACCGTCTACAGAGACTGTAATTCCAGCGGGTATTGTTATTGGGGATAATCCTATTCGTGACATCTTATTTTATTTTTTTAATAGATATAACATAAAACTTCACCACCTACATTTTCTTGGCGAGCTTGTTTGTCTGTCATAACACCATGTGAAGTGGAAACAATTGCGATTCCTAATCCGTTTAATACACGAGGTAATTCCTTTGAGCCAGCATATTTTCTTAATCCTGGTTTAGAAGCTCGTTCCATTTTTCTGATAGCTGGAACTTTAGTCGCCTTATCGTATTTAAGTGCAATTTTAATGATTCCTTGATGGTTATCTCCTTCTTCAAACTTATAGTTTAAAATATAACCTTGATCATAAAGAATTTTTGTAATATCTTTCTTTACATTAGAAGCAGGTACTTCTACTAATTTATGACCAGCCATCATTGCATTTCTAATGCGTGTTAAATAATCTGAAATTGGGTCTGTATGCATGATTCTGTTATTTAATAATTACCAACTAGCCTTTGTTACACCAGGGATTAAACCTTTATTTGCCATTTCTCTAAATGTAACTCTAGATAAACCGAACTGACGCATATAACCTCTAGGTCTTCCAGTTAATTTACATCTATTATGTAAACGTACCGGAGAAGCATTTTTCGGAAGTCTTTGAAGTGCTTCATAATCGCCAGCTTCTTTTAAAGCTTTGCGTTTTTCAGCATACTTCTCTACCATTCTTTGTCTTTTGCGCTCACGCGCTTTCATACTTTCTTTTGCCATCTTACTTGTTCTTTTTAAATGGTAAACCAAATTTTTCTAAAAGAGCTTTTGCTTCTTTATCTGTCTTGGCAGTTGTAACAAAGGTAATATCCATCCCTTGGATTTTTTTCACCTTATCAATGTCTATCTCAGGGAAAATAATTTGTTCAGTGATTCCTAAATTATAATTACCTCTACCGTCAAAACCATTAGGATTAATACCGTTAAAATCACGAACCCTAGGTAATGCTGTAGAAACCAAGCGATCTAAAAATTCATACATCTTAACACGACGTAACGTAACTTTTGCACCGATAGGCATTCCCTTTCTTAACTTAAAAGAAGCAACATCCTTTTTAGAAATTGTAGCAACAGGTTTCTGACCTGTAATCTTCGCTAATTCTTCTAAAGCGTAATCAATAATTTTCTTATCAGCTACTGCATCTCCTAAACC
>JBPCUN010000116.1:0-26242 GCA_051011115.1 Weeksellaceae bacterium | reverse complement strand
CTTCTGATGGTGGTTGAGCAGTAACCTCTACCTTATGTTGGGTAACTGGATGCTCAAATATTACCTTACGAGCATGCAAATGAATACCCCCATCTTTATTAGATCTAGGGGATCCATATTTTAAATCTCCTTTGATGGGAGCTCCAATTTTAGACATTTGGACCCGAATCTGGTGAGATCTACCTGTTTCAAGTTCAATTTCAAAGATTTGGTAATTATCTAGTTTTTTTAAAAGCTTATAATGGAGAATAGCTTTTTTGGCTCCTTCTGTGGGTTTGGGAAAAGCTGTGACTAAATTTCGCTTTTCATTTTTCTTTAAATAATGGGTGAGTGTCCCATTTTCTGGAGTATTCTCAGGGAGTGGTGTTGTAACAGCCCAATAAGTTTTATGAATTTCACGTTTCTTAAATTTCTCATTCATTCGGGTAAGGGCTTTGCTTGTTTTAGCAAAGATTACGATTCCGCTGGTAGGTCTATCTAGTCTGTGGGTAAGACCCAAGAACACATTGCCGGGTTTATTCTCATTTACCTTGATATATTCTTTAACTTTATCTAATAAAGTCTTATCTCCTGTTTTATCTCCCTGTACAAGCTCTCCAGGTTTTTTGTTGATGATGATGAGATGATTATCTTCAAATAAGATATCAGATTTATGCATAATTGAATGTTTCTTCTATTTATATTGCTCGTTTACGTTTGGGAAGTCTCCCGATTTTACATCTTTCACATAATCACCTACAGCTGTTGAAATTGCAGCGTGTAAATCTAGATATTGTCTCAAAAACCTAGGTTTAAACTCATGAGTCATCCCCAACATATCATTTACAACTAAGATTTGACCATCTACATCAGGTCCTGCACCAATACCAATGGTTGGGATTTGAATAGATTCAGTAACTATTTTCGCCAATTTGGCTGGTATTTTTTCTAAAACGATTGCAAAACAACCTAAAGATTCTAAAAGTTTCGCATCCTCAATTAATTTTTTGGCTTCTGCTTCTTCTTTTGCTCTTACTTTATAAGTTCCAAACTGATAAATACTTTGTGGCGTAAGACCTAAATGCCCCATTACAGGAATACCAGCATTCACAATGTTTTTGATAGATTTCTTTACTTCAGAACCTCCTTCTAGTTTAATGGCATGAGCGCCACTTTCTTTCATAATTCGAATGGCGGAATCAAGTGCTTTTTGAGGGTCTGACTGATAAGTACCAAAGGGTAAATCAACCACGACCAAAGCTCTTTCTGCTCCACGCACGACTGATTGTGCATGATAAATCATCTGATCAAGCGTAATGGGTAAAGTAGTTTCATGTCCTGCCATCACATTGGATGCAGAATCTCCTACTAATATGGCATCAACGCCTCCTTTGTCTACCATTTGTGCCATGGTATAGTCGTAAGCTGTGAGCATGGAGATTTTATGATTCTCAAATTTCATTAATCGGAGCGTCTCTGTAGTGATTCGTTTTATATCTTTGTTGATTGACATATCTTACAATTATATTGAGCGTTAAAGATAAGCATTTGTAATAATACCGGATGAATCAAAATTTTTATGTTTATAAACCCTTGTTAAAAGCGGTTTTATTTTTATTGTCTTCTATTTTAGGTATACAAATCCTTGCATCTTATAATGAGGTAGTAAATGTTTTATATCCTAAATTTTATGGGGCTTTGTATCCTGTTTATACCAAAGTATTGGGATGGGTACCGTTTTCGGTAGGAGATTTTCTTTACTTAGCTTTTATCATTTATTTCATAGTGAATTTATATATAGCTATTCGATGTTTTTTATTGAATCAGCAATGGCGTGGTATTCGATTTATTGCTAGAATTATATGGATTGTAACGCTCGCTTATATTGCCTTCCATGTTTTATGGGGCTTAAATTATCGAAGATCAGATTTAATAGAGGTTTATCAGGTAGAGCCGTATCAAACTTCTGAATTAAAAGAAATGGCAGAAGATTTACTACAAAAAAGCAAAGAAAATCGACTGAGAGTTGAAGAAGACAAACACGGTGTCTTTAGTTTTGAAATAACTGATTTTTATAAAGAAATTCCTTCTAGGTTGAATCAAAAAAATGAAATCCCCTTTTATAAAACTCCTAAAAAAGCGAAGAAAAAATATAGTCTTTTTAGCTGGTTCATGCGTTATTTTGGAGTGTCTGGTTATTATAATCCCTTTACAGCAGAGGCGCAAATCACATATATGACACCAAGTGTTTCTATGCCATTTACGATGGCTCATGAGCAAGCGCATCAGATGGGTTATGCACCAGAATTTGAGGCGAATTATATTGGATATCTTACTTGTGTAGAATCAAATAATTCTGCAATCAATTACAGTGGTCAATATAAAGCTTTGAAATATGTTTTAAGAGCGATTTACCCTCAAGATTCGGTATTTGTGCATAAAATTTTGGATCAATACAGTGATGGTATGAAACGAGATTATAGGGCAGAGCGAGAATTTTACGACAAATATGATGGGAGGGCAGATAGGATATTTTCTCAAATGAATCATCTATACTTAAAATCTAATCATCAAGATCAAGGGGTTAGAAGTTATAATCAGTTTGTAGACTTATTAGTTCATTATTATAGAGAAAAAAATAAATAACAGAGGAATCTTATTGTCCGAAAATTTTATTTATTTTTACCCTTTAACCTTCAATTACAATTATGCATATCGCCATCGCTGGGAATATTGGTGCGGGTAAAACCACACTTACTAAACTATTAGCTAAAAATTTCAACTGGACTCCTCAATTCGAAGACGTAGATCGCAATCCTTATTTAGATGACTTCTATAATGATATGGAGCAATGGGCTTTTAACCTACAGATTTATTTTCTTGGAAGTCGTTTTAATCAAGTGAAAGAAATTAGAGAAAGCGGTAAAAACATTATTCAAGATAGAACGATTCATGAAGATGCACATATTTTTGCAAGTAACTTGCACGATATGGGTTTATTAATGACCAGAGATTATGAAAACTATCTAACGTTGTTTAACTTGATGAATTCATTTGTAAAAGCTCCTGATTTATTAATTTATTTGCAAGCTTCAATACCCACTTTAGTGAACCAAATTCAAAAAAGAGGTAGAGATTATGAAAGCAGTATCAGTATAGACTATCTCAACCGATTAAATGAAAAATACGAAGAATGGGTGAGTACATATACTGAAGGAAAAATGCTCATTATAAATGTAGATAATCTAGATTTCGTAGGTAATCCAGAAGACTTAGGATTAATCATTGATAAAGTAGAGGCAGAATTAAATGGTCTATTTTAAAAGTTAAAGTTATTTTTTTAATTAGATATTTAATTTTCTGTTGATATGAATTATGCCATTCATTGGTTTCGTCGTGATTTGCGGTTAGCAGACAATCATGCTTTATATGAAGCCATAGCAAGTGGTTTAAGGGTGAAATGTATCTTCATTTTCGATACAAATATTCTTTCTCAACTGCCAGAAACAGATAGACGTGTACAGTTTATTTATGATAGGCTAAAGGAAATCAAAAGCGAACTTCAAAAATATGGTTCTGATTTATGGGTTTACTTTGGAGAACCTATAAAAATTTGGAAACAGTTGGCTGAGGATAATATCTTAAAAATTGTTTATGCCAATAGAGATTATGAGCCTTATGCTATAAAGAGAGATAAGGAGGTTTATGATATTTTGAAGGCTAAAAAAATAGAATTCAAAGGTTATAAAGACCAAGTTATTTTTGATAAAAATGAAATTTTATCTCAGAAAGCAGAACCTTATACTGTTTATTCTCCCTATATGCGTAAGTGGAAGGCAACTTTTGCACTAGATCAAAACAAATATTTAAAAGAATATAATACTGATTTAAATACAGCCAATTTGGTTCCGTCAGGTGAAGAATCTTTTCCATCGATGGAAACTTTAGGTTTTAAAGAAACTAAATTACCACACATACCTTTAGATTTAAAAGGAATTTCAATAAATAATTACGATGAGGTTCGGGATATTCCTGCTATGGATGCCACCACCAAAATAGGTACAGCGTTGCGCTTTGGTACTATGTCTGTGCGAGAGGCTGTGAAATATGCTTTAGAGCAAAATGAGGTGTTTTTAAATGAACTGATTTGGCGAGAATTCTTTATGCAGATTTTATATCATTTCCCGCAGGTTGAACATCATGCTTTTAGGCCGAAATATGAAGGTATAGCATGGCGTAATAACGAGGCAGAATTTGAACTTTGGTGCCAAGGCAAAACAGGGTTTCCCATAGTTGATGCTGGTATGAGAGAACTCAATGAAACCGGCTTTATGCATAATCGGGTTCGAATGATTACAGCAAGTTTTTTAGTCAAAGATTTATTAATTGATTGGCGTTGGGGAGAAGCATATTTTGCACAAAAATTGATGGATTATGATTTAGCTGCGAATAATGGGAATTGGCAATGGGCAGCGGGAACGGGGACCGATGCTGCGCCTTATTTTAGAATCTTTAATCCTGAATCGCAACAAAAGAAATTCGATTCAGATTTTATGTATATTAAAAAATGGATTCCAGAATTTGGGACAGACCAATATCCCAAAGAAATAGTCAATCATAAAGAGGCTAGAGAACGTTGTTTGTCGGCTTATAAAAAAGCCATTAGTGAATTTGAAAATTAGACTTCAATTACCTGAGAATCGGTAAGTGCAAAATTTCTTCCCGTGTGTTGCAAAGAGGTATCTAAGCCTGTAAATTCACTAAAAGCTGGTAAGATTAATTGATTTTTTTGAAGTATAAAAGATGGTAAACGCACGTATTGTTTACCAGCTAATTTAATTGAAACGCCAGGGTGTATATGTCCACAAATGGTAAACTGTGATGGTGCCTCTTGTGGATGATGAGTAATATGTAAACCATTCAAATCTAAACCTTGCTTTTCAATATTTAAACCCAAGGTTGCATAGTCTGTTAGTTTTAATCGGTCATGATTTCCTTTGATTAGTGTAAATTCTATTTGGGGGAATTTACTTCTCCAATTTTTGAATAGCGTAATCTCTGAATTGGCAGAGGCATGAAAGAAATCTCCAGCAATAACTATTTCAAATGGTGCGTATTTCCTAATTAAATTGGACAAACGATTCAAGTCATTTTTTGCCACATCTGTAGGTACAGCAATTCCATGTTTACGAAAATGCGTCGTTTTTCCTAAATGGACATCGGCAATGATAAGTGTTTTACTTTTCGGGTGGAATAAAGCCCTTGCTTTATCCAAAATAAATGTTTCTTTACTTAAGATTAACTCCAAATTTTTCGGGTTACTTTTAAAAATGGTTTAAAATGCAAATTTACTTTAAGTTTTGCATTCTTTGTATTCTTTTAGCCAAATCTTCATTACTCATGCTTGCACGCAGACTATCCACCTTGATAGGGAAACTAAGTGGCGTAAAAGCATTCGCATGTTTAAAGATAATCTTACTATGAGCTATTCTCTCAAAAGCCCGCTTTAATCTTACTTCCTCAAATTGCTGGTCAAAAACTTCTGTATAAGCTTGTTTTAATAATAAATTATCTGGTTCATAATCTTCTAATACTCGGAAGATTAAACCAGAAGAACTTTGTAAACTTTTATAATTCTTACTATTTCCATAATGATTTTGTAAAACCAATCCAGATATTACGGCAATATCTCTAAATTTTCTAGATGCCATTTCGGTAGCATTTACACTTGCAATAGCATCTTGCATTAAATTCACAGGTGATAGGATTTTAAACAAATTTTCTTCGCTTACGGGTATTTCTTGGTCACTTAAGAGTTCAAAACCATAATCATTCATCGCAATGGTAAATGTTTGCGGTTTGATTTGACTAATTCTATACGCGATAATAGAGGCGAAAATTTCATGTACCATGCGTCCCTCAAAAGGGTACATAAAGAGATGATAACCATCTCTGGTTTCTATCATTTCTACTAAAAATTCATCTGCTTTGGGAATGTGAGAACGTTCTTCTTGTCTGGTTAATAATGGGTTTAGAAATTTTAATTCTTTTTCTTTAGAAGTTGGTTGTAGCGCATCGTCTAATTTAGTTCGCATATAATGACTTAAATCAGAGGATAGCGGTAATCTGCCTCCTAACCAGCTTGGAGTAATGGCTTTTCCTTTAGCCATTTTCACATAGGCAATGGTATCTTTTATTTTTTTGAGTTCTAGAACACGACCAGCTAATATAAATTTATCACCAATCTTTAATTTGCTTATAAAATACTCCTCAACCATGCCAATATAGCCACCACTCATAAACTTAACCTTCATCATTAAATCACTTACGATTACACCCATATTCATGCGGTGAAGCATAGCTATTCTTCTGCTCGTAACTTTATAGAGACCATCCTCAAGGATTTCGACTTTGTGATATTCCTCGTAATTTCTGAGAGCAGAGCCTCCGTGGGTAATGAAATTAAATGCCCAATTCCACTCCTGCTCTTGCATGTATTTAAAAGCATGGGTTTGGGTGATGATTTCCTTTACTTGTTCTGGATAAAAACCATCCCCAACAGCTATGGTCACTAAAAATTGAATCAGTACATCATAGGATAAAACCATTGGGGTTCTACTTTCGATCTCATTAGATTTAATAGCCTCTTTAATAGCAGAAATCTCAATTAATTCAAGTGAATGGGTAGGAACAAAATAAATTTTAGACGTTTCAAAAGGGGAGTGGCCGCTTCGTCCCGCACGTTGCAAAAATCTAGCGACTCCTTTCACAGAGCCAATCTGAACCACCGTATCTACAGGTTTAAAATCTACTCCTAAATCTAATGAAGAGGTGGCAATTACCGCTTTTAATCGTCCAGACGACAAATTATCTTCTATCCATTCTCTCAACTCTCTATCTATAGATCCGTGATGAATTGCAATCTGACCTGCCAGATCGGGATTTCCTTTCAAGATAAATTGATACCACATCTCTGACTGACTTCGGGTATTAGTAAAGATCAGGGCTGTTTCTGCTTGCGCTATAATAGGCAAAATTTTATCTACCATCTTTGATCCAATATGCCCTGCCCAAGGTAGTACCTCAACTTCTTCAGGAAATACAGTTGTAATTTCTGTTTTCTTTTTCAGTTTTGTCTTTACAGAAGTTTTTTTAACATCGTAAGGGATCAATACCTCCATAGCCTCGTCTAAGTTGCCAATGGTGGCGGTAATTCCCCATATGCGTATTTTGGGATTAAACCTTCTTACATATGAAATGGCTAATTCTGTAAGAACCCCACGTTTACTACCCAATAATTCATGCCACTCATCTATCGCAATACACTGGATGTTTTTAAAGAACCTTTCATGCTTTTTCATTGCAAAAAGCAAATGCAAAGTCTCTGGTGTTACAATTAATATCTCTGGCATCCGTTTGGCTTGACGTTGTCTCACCTTCTGTGGCGTATCGCCATTTCTAGTCTCTACCACCCAATCTAGTCCAATTTCATCAATTGCCTCTTGCATTGCCCTTTGTAGATCTTTCGCTAGAGAACGTAAAGGTGATACCCAAATTAATTTAAGTCCTGCACCCTCATATTTATCAGGATGGTTGAGGTAGTCTATAATTACGGCTAAAAAGACAGAATAGGTCTTTCCATAACCAGTTGGAGCCACCACCATACCGCTATATCCTAGACTAAATTTAGCCCAAGTATTTTCTTGAAACGGAAATGGAGCCATAGCCTTAGCTTCCATCCATTGGGTGATGATTTGATACCCTTCACTTTGTAAAAACTTTGACAAATTATAACTTTTTAGCTTAGGTTTATATTATTCAACAAACAGAGATTCAATGATGGATTTTACACTTTCTATGGTATCAATATCTTCTACAGTCTTATCTCTTCGCCATCTTTTAATTCTAGGAAACCTCAAAGCAACGCCAGATTTATGTCTGTTACTCAACGCAATCCCTTCAAAGGCAATTTCAAAAACTAATTCTGGCTTTACGGTACGTACAGGTCCAAACTTTTCAATTTCATTTTTTCTCACAAATTTACTTACTTCTTGTATCTCTTTATCAGTAAGCCCAGAGTATGCCTTGGCAATCGTCACTAATTTTTCACCATCTCGGACAGCAAAAGTGTAATCCGTATAATGTCCACTTCGCCTTCCAGAACCACGCTGCGCATATATCATCACCGCATCTATGGTTAGCGGATCCACTTTCCATTTCCACCAATCGCCTTTTTTTCTTCCTGTGTGATAGGGAGACGCTTTTTGTTTTAACATTAGCCCCTCAGAATTAATAGAACGTGCATTTTCTCTTAAAATAGCTAAATCATCCCAATGTTGAAAAGTAATAATTTCTGATAGTTTTATTACTTCAGATTGAACGTCTGCGGTAATTTTCTCTAGTTTTTCTCTTCTATAACTTAGAGGTTTTTCTCGAATATCTTTTCCATTCCATTCCATGCAATCATACATATAGAATCCAATGGGAACCTCTTCTAGTAATTTTTTCGTGATATTTTTTCTATTTAATCTTTTTTGAAGGTCATTAAATAATAAAACGTTTCCATCTTTTAATGGCAAAATTTCACCATCAATTACAAAATCTTCTGTTTCATTTTTGAAAGTTTCTACCAATTCTGGGAACTGTGCTGTGACTAATTCTTCTCCACGTGACCAAATAAAGATTTTGCCATTTCGCTTTACGATTTGACCCCGAATCCCGTCCCATTTATATTCTATTTGCCAGTCTTTGGGTTCACCTAATTCTTCTAAATCTTTCTCTAAGGAATAGGCTAAACAAAATGGATATGGTTTAGAATCATCATAGTTAATGTGTTCTCCAGAGATTAATTCATCAAAAGAAATAGAATCTATATCCCAATTACCGATGATACTGTGCATTAATTGATTAGCCTCTATACCTGAATACTTAGCTAAACCATTGACCAATGTTTTTTTAGAAATTCCAATTCTGAAACTACCGCCAATTAGTTTATTAAAGATTAAACGTTCTTGTTGTTCCAAGCTATCCCAAGCCTCTAGCACATAGGCCTTTTTTTCTTCATCAGTTTTGGATTTCAGTGCTTTTAATTCCTTCATCCACATGTGTAGAGGTTTATCAATTTCGTGGGTTGGCTCAGGTAATATAAGAGAGATGGTTTCACCTAAATCGCCTACTGCAGCATAACTTTCTAGAAATAGCCACTCTGGTAGATTAGTAATTTCCATTGCCCAAGTTTTCATAAGTGCATTGGCCACAGGTCTTTTAGGACGTTTCCCTGTAAATAGCGCAATTAGCCATAACTTGTCCCTATCGTTGGCGGTCTCAAAATAATCAGCCAAGGCTTGAATTTTAGCATTGGTCTTATTGGTCATTTCTACCGTAGATATCAGTTGAGAAAAATGTTTCAAACTTTAAGTTTTTTGAGGATTAATTATTTAAATGAATCGTCCTATTATTTCTTCTTTTCTTTTGGAATTTCTTCTTCATTGTCTCCATATTCTGTCTTTAATTCATAGGCTTCTATCCCAATTTCATTCAGATATTTAGAAAATGTGGCTTGGGAACCATGGGTTACAAATACCTTTTCTGCTTCGGTTTCCTTCACAGCCTGTATTAAACCATCCCAATCTGCATGATCACTAATCGGAAAACCAGCATCCACAGATTTCCATCTTCTATTCCCTCTGATCTGCATCCAACCAGAACATATAGCAGTAGCTGCATTAGGAACTTTTTTAATCATATTGGAACCTAGAAGTGCGGGTGGTACAACCACGATTTTACCATCCATTTCTTTTCTATTATTCCAATCAATTCCATGATAATCAGGAATTTTTAACCCAGTAGATTTAATAGCTTTATTCAGGTTGTCTATGGCATTATGTACATATATATCATCTACGCCTTCAATTAATTTCATAATACGCTGCGCTTTCCCCAGCGAATATCCAAAGAAAACACTAGTCTTGCCAACCGCTTGATTATTCCTAATCCAATTGGTTAAAAGTTCTTTATATGCCTCGTTTTTTTGCCATTTATATATGGGTAGACCAAAAGTGGATTCAGTGACAAAGGTGTGGCATTTTACAGGTTCAAAGGGTGTGCTGATATCATCTTCATCAACTTTATAATCTCCAGAAAAAACAAAAACTTCTCCTTTATACTCTAACCGAATTTGAGCAGATCCTATTAAATGACCTGCAGGATGCAGAGAAACTTTCACACCATTGATATGAATAGGATCATTGTAGCCAATACTTTCTACAGCGATATCTAGACCAATTCGATGCTTAATAATAGGTTTAGTATAGTGATGGCATAGGTAATGTTTCATACCGGATCTAGCATGATCAGCATGGCCATGAGATATAATAGCATAGTCCACAGGTCTCCATGGGTCAAGGTAAAACTTACCTGGCACACAATAAATTCCTTTGGATGTAAATCGAATAAAATCTTTCAATTAATTTTTATTTTTTAATTCTTGGCAAATCGTTTGATGATTATATTTAAACAAATATTTTACCAATGATAACAAAATTAGACACAAGTTTTACCAATATCGTTTCTTTTGAGTTTACTGACAAAATTTATAAAGAGGATTTTGAGACCACTGTTTTTCCAGCCATTAAGGATTTAAAAGAAAAACAAGATGAAATTAATATGGTTTATATTATCAATACAGACCTTAAAAATTTCACAACAGAGGCTTGGCTGCAAGATGCCTTATTAGGATTAAAAAATCTTACTAAATTTAATAGAGTTGCTATTGTTACAGCCAGTGATAATGTGCAAACCTTTACTGAATTATTCAGTAAGGTGATTCCCGGTGAATTTAAAGGTTTTGAAATGTCTGAAAGAGAAAAAGCTATGAAATGGGTAGCTAATGGCTAATAAATATTACATTCAATCTTAATCTAATCAATTAAAAATTAAAATATTATGACAACTAAAAATTATTATAATCAAGAAGCAATTCAAAAATTAAAAAAATTAGCAGAGGATGCTAGAATTTGTATGATGAGTACAGATTTAGACCATAAACCTGCTGCATCTAGACCTATGACTTTACAAGAAGTAGATGAACAAGGTATGATGTGGTTTATTAGTGGAAAAGACAGTGATAAGAATTATGAATTGAAGGAAGATGCAGAAGTGCAACTTTATTTCATTAATCAAGGTGATAATGAATACTTATCGATTTTTGGTAAAGCAGAAATCTATACTGATCAAGCAACTATAGATGATCATTGGTCACAAATGGCTAATGCTTGGTTTGATGGGAAGGAGGACCCAAATGTTTCTATTATAGGAATTAAACCAACCGATGTACGATATTGGGCAACTAAAAATGGAAAGTTAGTAGATATGGCATTGATGTTATATTCTGCGGTTACTGGTGCAGATAAAGGTGGTGATGGTGGTGAAGAAGGTAAGTTAGAAATTTAAAATCGAAGATTAATTAGCTTAATTCTTGAATTGAAGATTAGTACTAATGTTAAAAAATGATTTTATAAAAACATTAACTATCTAAAATTTCAAATAGGCATTAATCTTGAAATATATAACAATATAACTTTAAAATTAAAATTATGAAAAACACAAGTGATTTTAGACCGGAATATAGAAAAGATTATGTGGCAAGAACCTTTAGCACTCGTAAAGAGGCTGATCTTGCATATAATGATTTAATAGAAAGAGGTTACACAGAAGATGAGATTGATGTATTAATGTCTGATAAGACTAGGGATACTTTTATCGATGGGAACCAAGATTCTGAATTAGGGAATAAAGTGGCAGAAGATGCAGGAAAAGGTTCATTAATTGGTGGTGGTATTGGAGCCGTAGTTGGTGCTATCGCCGCTATAGGTACTAATGTTATCTTTCCAGGATTAGGACTTATTGTTGCAGGTCCTTTAGCAGCAGGTTTAGCAGGAGCCGGTACTGGTGCCGTAGCCGGTGGTTTAATTGGAGCGTTAACAAGCCACGGAGTAGATGAAGAGGAAGCTAAGCATTACCATAAAAGAATAGAGGATGGTGATATCTATTTAGGTGTAAAACCTAAAAGTGAAGATGATAGCCGAGTAATTTATGATACTTGGTACGATAAGAATCTTTAATAAAATACCTATCAATTTCATAAATGATTAATATCATTATTTAAATGTAGTCGCTCTTATATTTTATAGGAGCGGCTATTTTTATAAGTAGTTAATTAGATTGATTTTATATTGCATATTGTGTCGAAAAATGGCATATAGATGTAAATGTTTTTCATAAATTAGAATAACAAAAATTAAATAACATGAACAAGGAAGAAAGACCAACTTCTAAAAAAATAGAAAATTTAGAAGGATATATAAAAAACCCAGAAGGTACTACTCAAACTACCAATGATGGGGTAAAAGTAAATGATGATAATAATTCTTTAAAAGCAGGTGATAGGGGACCTTCTTTATTAGAGGATTTTATTCATCGAGAAAAAATGGCACACTTTGATCGTGAGCGAATTCCAGAAAGGGTTGTACACGCAAGAGGATCAGCTGCGCATGGTGTTTTTGAATTATATGAAAGCTTAGAAGAGTATACTAAAGCTGGTTTTTTAACAGATACTTCTCGTAAGACGCCTGTATTTACACGTTTCTCTACCGTAGCAGGTTTTAGAGGTTCTCCTGATTTACCTAGAGATATTAGAGGATTTTCGGTTAAGTTTTATACAGAAGAAGGAAATTATGATTTAGTTGGGAATAACACGCCTGTCTTCTTTATACAAGATGCCATGAAATTTCCTGATTTAGTTCATTCTGTGAAACCTGAACAAGATAATCAGATGCCACAAGCTGCCTCTGCCCATGATACATTTTATGATTTTGTATCTCATGCACCAGAGACATTACATAATCAAATGTGGCTCATGACAGACCGTGCAATCCCTAGAAGCTTACGTATGATGGAAGGTTTTGGTATTCATACCTTCCGATTAGTAAATGCAGAAGGTAAATCACACTTTGTACGTTTCCATTGGAAACCATTATTAGGGGTACATTCTGTAATGTGGGAAGAAGCTGTAAAAATTAATGGAGCAGATTCTGACTTCCATAGAAGAGATTTATGGGATGCCATTGAGGCTGGTCACTATCCTGAATGGGAATTAGGATTGCAGATTATTCCAGAAGAAGATGAGTTTAAATTTGATTTTGACTTATTAGATTCTACTAAGTTAATTCCAGAAGAACTAGTACCTGTACGTCGTGTGGGTAAAATGACTTTGAATCGTAATCCAGAAAACTTCTTTGCAGAAACTGAGCAAGCTGCATTTCACCCAGGGCGAGTGGTTCCAGGTATAGACTTTACCAATGATCCTCTCTTACAAGGAAGATTATTCTCTTACCATGATACCCAAATTTATAGGTTAGGTGGGCCAAATTTCACTCAAATTCCAATTAATCAACCTATAAATAAAACAAGTAATAATCAACGTGAGGGTCAATTTCAGACTCAAATTCATCAAGGTAAAGGATCTTACTTTCCTAACAGTTTAGCAGGTGGATGTCCGCATATGGCTGCGATGGCAGAAGGAGGATTCACTACGGTAAATGAACGTGTTGATGCGCATAAGGTAAGAGCTAGAAGCGAAAGTTTTTCTGATCATTATTCTCAGCCTGCTTTACTTTTTAGAAGTTTAAAACCTTGGGAGCAAAATCATGTCGTGAATGCATATTCATTTGAATTAGGAAAGTGTACTCAAGATCATATCAAGGAACGTATGTTGTACCAAATTGATCAAATTGATAGCGATTTAGCTAATAAGGTGGCTAAGAATTTAGGTATGCAAGTTCCTAATACTGTAGACATGCCTGTGAACCAAGCAGTAGGTGCAAATGATAAAGACAAACAACAACCCCCAGCTAAAAAGGTATATTTAGAAAAAGATCCAGCTTTGAGCACTACGCATTTGAAAACAGACAGAATTGATTCTCGTCAAATTGCTGTATTGGTAGCAGATGGATTTAATATGGATGATTTAAAATCCATGAAGGATCATCTAGAATCTAAAAAAGCTGTAGTTAAGTTAATTGCACCTCATGGTGGAACTGTCAAATGTAATAAGGGTATGGATCATAAAGTTGATGCTGCCTTGATGACGACAGAAAGTGTTCTATTTGATGCATTATTTATTCCTGGAGGTCAAGCTAGTGTGGATGCTTTAAAGGGTGAAGCCAAAGTGTTTAAATTTATAGATGAGACTTATAAATATTGTAAAGCAATAGCTGTAACAGGAGAGGCTGAACAATTATTAAAGGATAGTCAGGCTAAAGATTATAAGGATGATAAAGCCATTTTTGTAAATGGTAAACCAAGTGATTTTTCTGCTGCAATTGCAGATCATAGAAATTGGGATAGAGAAGATAAAGCTAAAATGGTAGCTGTATAACATCATAAATTGAGAGATGAATAAAAACTCGGGAGTTTTTAAATTCCCGAGTTTTTTTAAACAATACTGGATATGGCAAAGTTAATCGCAGGTGTACCCGATCAAAAAGAAGGTGGATTTCATGATACTGAATCAGAAAAATGTTTTGAAACTGTTCAGGAAGCTACCACTCAATATCCTATTTTAAAAACTAGATTATTGAATATCAATTCGTGGCATTCCTATGCAGGAAGTATGAGTGCAGCATTTAAATTATTTGATTCTAAAGCTCAAAATAAAAATGAGGCTCCTGAGGTTGGAGACTATATTAGAATTGATATACCTGGGATGGGGAGTAAAGTTGGAGATAGCTATGATTGGGTAAAAATTACTAAAATAGATTTAAATGCTTATGATGCAGATGAGAGATGCTTCATACAATGTGTTCCTTCTATTAATCCAACCTCTAATGTAGTGGATGAAGTAGCACATTTCTATCTTGATAAAGCAACTTCTAACTTTATTGTAAGTAGAAGAGGAAGCTGTATCACAACTGGAATATATGGTAGAAATGAAGTCACAAACGACGATGTGAATAATCTATCTGATAAATTGCGAAATGCATTAATATCGATTGGCGGAATGGTAGGAGTATCAAAATTACAATGGAAATCTTTGGCAAACGGTTTGCTTAATTTTTAATATCAACTTAAATTATTATTATGAAAAACTTACAAGAATTATTTGAACATGAGTTAAAGGATATTTATTCAGCTGAGAAGCAATTGACAGAAGCATTACCGAAAATGCGTGATGCAGCTACTCATGAAAAATTGAAACAGGGCTTTGCAGACCATCTTGAACAAACCAAAAAGCAAATGGAACGCGTGCGCACTATTTTAGATGAAATTGATGTAAATCCAGGAAATACTAAGTGCGACGCCATGGAAGGTTTAATCGAGGAGGGTGAAGGAATCATAAAAGAAGAAGCACCAGGGAATGTAAAGGATGCAGCACTTATTGCCGCTGCACAGCGTGTAGAGCATTATGAAATTTCAGCTTACGGTACAGCGGTAGAATATGCTAAAACATTAGGTCATGATAAATATGCTGAAGTATTAAAAGAAATTTTAGAAGAGGAGGCTCAATGTAATGAGCATTTAAATGATTTAGCTATCAGCGAAATTAATAAGAGTGCTATGTAATTAACCGATATGATTAATAAAAGCAATAAAAACCTGAAAATTGAGATTCATTTTTCAGGTTTTTTAATGAATAGCGCTACACGGTGAGATATTTTAAGTTTTTAATCAATTTCATTTGATTGGACAATTAATGGCATAATTTTTACCCTTTTATTATTTAATTTTAATCATTAGAAAATGGCAAGTAAAGAAAAACATCGTCCAGAACAATCACAAGAATTACCAGGTTCAGAAAAAGCTATGAGTCCGATTCCTGAAAGTGAACCTAAATCTTATCCTCACGGTAAATTACATGATAAAATTGCCATTATCACGGGCGCTGATAGCGGTATAGGGAAAGCAACGGCTCTTTTATTTGCGAAAGAAGGTGCTAAAGTAGTTGTTCAGTATTTATCAGAAGATAAAGATGCAAAAGACACAGAAGCAAGAATCAAAGAGATGGGTGCGCATTGTATGCTTATCAAAAAGGATTTATCAAAAGAAGAAAATTGTATAGAATTAATTGACCAAGTTGTAGAGGAATATCAGCGAATAGATGTTCTAGTCAATAATGCAGGAATGCAGGTTGAACAAAATAATATAGAAGATATTACCACAGCGCAATTGATGGAAACATTTCACACCAACTTCTTTTCTCAATTTTGGTTGTCTAAATATGCGGTTCCACATATGCCAAAAGGTAGTTCTATTGTGAATACTACTTCTGTGACAGCTTATAGGGGAAGCGATCATTTAATAGATTATGCATCGACCAAAGGAGCTATATTATCTTTTACAAGATCACTTGCAAATAATTTTGCCAAAAATAAAAAGGGAATTCGAGTGAATGGAGTTGCACCAGGACCTATCTGGACACCATTAATTGCAGCCTCTTTTATGCCAGAAGAAATTGCCAAATTTGGTAGTGATTCTCCATTGGGTAGAGCAGGACAACCTAATGAAGTAGCACCATGTTATTTATTTCTTGCTAGTGAAGATTCCTCTTATATGAATGGGCAAATCTTGCATCCTAATGGTGGAGAAATAGTGGGAAGTTAAAAAAATAATTATATTTAAAATTTTTAATATAGGTATATGACTTGGATACTAGAAGATTGGATTATTATAGGAAGAGCACTGCTTACTGCAGTGGTGATGTTAAGTGTAGTCATGTTTATTACTAGGATTAATGGGTTACGTTCTTTTGCTAAAATTACACCCATTGATTTCGCAGTTACAGTGACTATAGGTTCTGTAATCAATTCTACTGTGATTTCTGACTCTAATTCAATTTTCAAAGGCGCCTTGGTGATAGGCGTATTGTTGGCCATGCAAACGCTATTTGGATGGCTAAAGGCAAAGTTTACTTGGTTTGATAAGACAGTATTTAACCAACCCTTATTTCTTATGAGAGATGGAGAATTTCTGGATAAAAATATTGCATCATCTCGTATTAGTCGTGAAAATATAGTAGCTAAGTTACGAGAAAATAATGTAGCTCAATTATCTGATGTACAGGCTGTTGTTTTAGAAACTACAGGCGATATTAGTATTATAACTGGAGATCAACCAGTTGACGAATATATATTAGCGGATGTGCGAGAGAGCCCAGAAGATGGGAATTTAGAACTAAATAAAAAATAATATAATATGAAAGATATAAAACCTTCGTTGTTGGGTTGTGGTGGTATTTTTGCGCTAATTGGGCTTATTCTATTTATTTTTTTTAGAGACAGAATAGGTGTGGATATATTCATGCTTGGAGCATGGCTTATGGGAGCTATTTTGCTGTTTTGGATACTATCTTATGTTTATCGTTATTTTAAAAATAGAGATAAAGAATAAGAGAATCATAAATTTAAAAATCAGAAAGAAAACCCTCTATTTATCAGCTTAAATAGAGGGTTCTTTTAAATTATATTGAATTGAGATTAATGTTTACCTTCTCGAATTTCTTCAACCATTTTATCTAAAAAGGCTGGTAAATCCTCAGGAGTTCTACTTGTAACTAAACCTTGATCCACAACAACTTCTTCATCTACCCATGTTGCACCAGCATTCTTTAAATCAAATTCTAGAGATGGATATGAAGTCACTTTTTTGCCTTTAACAATTTCTGCATTGATTAGAGTCCAAGGACCATGGCAAATTGCAGCAATTGGTTTCTTTACTTCTCCAAAATGCTTCACGAATTGTACTGCTTTATCATTTTGTCTTAAAGTATCAGGATTGGCTAAACCACCTGGTAAAACCAATGCATTATAATCTTCTGGTTTTACTTCATCAAAAGTTTTGTCAACTTTTACAGATTCACCTTTTTCAGAACCACTTTTACCTTGAATTTCTCCTTTTTCTATAGATACTACATCAACATCGGGTCCTTCTTCTTTTAATCTTTTTAATGGTTCTAACAATTCAGATTGTTCAAAACCGTTTGTAGCTACTATCGCGACTTTTTTATTTTGTAATTTCATTTTAAAATGTTTTTAAAGTTTATATATAATTCTTGAAAGTTAATCTCACGAAATACCTTCCCCGAGAGCTTTAATTTCATTTAATGATGATTTGGCCATATTATGCTGCTCTTGCACTAATTCAACCACAGATTGTGGTAGATGTTCTCTGTCTTTTAATACTTCTTCATATTCGTCTACAAAAGTTTGCTCACCTCGTACGGCTTCTTCATATATCGCTTTATCTCCTTTGGTTAAAGCATCTTTAAGTCCCAACCAAGCTCTATGTAGATTACCTTGAATTGAAGTACCTTTATTAGGAGTTCCCCCTAATTTCTTTATTTCTTCCTTTAGCTCATGGCCAAAATCGTATCGATTTTGAGCTTTAGATTCTAAATATCCTCTTAAATTTTTATTCTCTACCTTTTCAGCCGCCAGTTTGTAACCTGCTTCTGCATCATAGTTTTTGGTAAGTAAATCATTTAAGTGTTTGATTAATTTTTCTTGGTTATCCATAATAAATAATTTTACTTTCTATGGATACATAAACTATTCCAAGATGTCTAATTCAAGGGGTATTTAAAAAGTGTTATGACTAATTTAACGTGTTTATTCCTTATGATTTAGTTCTTTTAAGTCTATTCTTTAGCATACACAAAACTCCAATTTCTTCTCTAGACATAGATTCAGATGATTTTAAAAGCTCTTCTATTTGCTGCTTAAAGTATGCCAGTGTTTTCCCATCCATGTAGTCCTCAATGATTCTGGGGTCTATATAAGAACTTCTTGCAACAGCGGGAGTATTTCCTAATCTTTCAGATACTTTCACTACAGCTTGGCGAATATTCTTATCTAAGGTTTTTTGGTCCTCCTTATCCACAACACCTAATTCATCTAATGCCATGGCAGCTATCATAGTTCCAGACCATGTGCGGAAATCTTTAGCAGAAAATTCTTCTCCCATGATTTCTCTGATGTATGCATTTAAATCATCACTTTTCACATCAATTTTATTTCCATCTTCATCATAATATTTGAAGATTTCATAACCAGGAATGTCATCAATTTCCTTGACAATTTTAGCCAGTTTTTTGTCAACTACATGTCTTTCTTGATCTTTTCCAGATTTCCCACGATAAGAAAATATCATCTCATCGCCCTCTATGCTCAAGTGTTTACTTCTGATAGTGGTAAGGCCATAACTTTGATTATTCTTTACATAAGCGTCACTACCTGGTCGAAAAAAGGCAGATTCTAATAAACGTACCATCACTGCGAGCACTTTTTCTCTATTGAGTTTTCTCTTGCGTAAGTGTTGACCCGTTACTCTGCGCATATGTTCTAGATTCTCTGCAAAATCTACCATGCGATCAAACTTTTCTGATTCTTTCTTTTCTCTAAACTTCGGGTTATATAGGTATTGTTTTCTCCCTTTGTCATCTCTACCAGTCACTAGGATTTTAGCACTTTTACTTTCAGAAATCTCAACATTGGTCCAGGCAGGTGGAATCACCAAAGATTCTATCCATTCTCGTAAATCAGAATTTTTTATGGTTTCTCCTTCCTCTGTTTGGTAAGTAAAACCTTTGCCATGTTTTTTGCGGTGATACATAAGATGAATTTAATTGAAAATCTTCATATCAATAAATATTCCTAAAGATTGTAAGGAATAAAATTTTTAATCACGGTCACCATCTTCTTCTTTCCCCTCTTGAATATCTTTCTCCATTTCTTGTACATCACCAGATTCTTCTGTTTCTTGACTTTCTTCTTCTTTTCTGGAAGAAATTTGAAAAGTGAAATGCATAGGGAAATGATCTGAATCAATCCTTTCTGTAGTTTCTATTTTTTCTATAATAATATGTGTACTATGGAATAGTAGATCAATAGGAATGCGCAAAAAGAAATATTTGGCATGAAAGGTTGGAATTAAACCGCGTCCCACTCTTGGGTCATTTAAACCTGTTAATCTTCTAAAACGTTTAGAGGATTTTGCCCAAGCTACGTTATTGAAATCGCCCACTACAATCACATGATCATAGTCGTTTTCGTTTAAATATTTTGCGATTGCCATCAATTCACCATCTCTTTCCTTAGAATTTGATTCTTCTGTAGGACTAGGAACGGGAGGGTGAACAGCAAAAATTCTTAAACGTTCACCATCTATGATAATTTCAATTTCAATGCTTGGTATATCTTCTGATATAAAGTAATGAATTTTTTTAAACCATAGAGGAATTTTGGAATATAAGTGCATTCCATAGGTATTATCTAAAGGAATTTTTACGCTATATGAGTAATTAGACTCCAAAATATCCATAGCACTTTGCCATTTCTGATCAGATTCATAAGTGATGAAAATATCAGGATTACGTTTTTCAATTAATTCAACTAATTTCTGTTTAGAATCATTAAATTGATAAACATTACTAGAGATTATACTTACAGTTCGCGTAAGGTTTCCCTTTGGTTTTTTATGATTCTTAAACCATTTATAAACTGGGAAAAATTCTATTAAATCATAAAGGTGATATAAAAGAACTAAAATATTGATTACAAATAAAATATCAACCCAAACTTCATTTAATTTAAGTAAATATAGTCCGATAATAGTAAGGATTACTAGGGCGAAGACTATTTGGATTTTACCATAGACCCAAATGCGTAATAGCCAATGTTTATTCTCTAATAAAGGAATAAAGCTTATAATGATAATGAATACTGATAGAATGAAATAGGTAAGTAAAATAATTTTAATTTTTTAATTGTTTCAAATATAGTAAAGTCATCAGAAATATGGGATGTTTATATATAATCCGCGCTTAATTTATTTTGCATTTTTTTAACAAGAAAATATTCTAATTAACTATATATGGTGTAAAATTGTTCTAAGTTTGTAATTTAGGATTTATATATGAATTGGGAACGATTACAAGAGAAACTTTCTATTTTAGCAGATGCCGCTAAATATGATGTATCTTGTTCATCTAGTGGGAGTCAACGCAAAAATACCAACAAGGGATTAGGAGATAGTTCTGGCATGGGAATTTGCCATACCTACACCGAAGATGGGCGATGTGTGTCTTTATTAAAAATACTTCTTACCAATCATTGTATTTATGACTGCCTATATTGTGTGTCCCGAAAATCAAATGATATTAAACGTGCTGCTTTTACAGTAGATGAGGTGGTACAATTAACCATTAATTTTTATCGAAGAAATTACATAGAGGGTTTATTTTTATCTTCTGGAATCTTCAAAAATGCAGATTTCACCATGGAAAGGTTGGTAAAGGTAGCCAAGAAATTGCGAACAGAGCATAAATTTAATGGATATATTCATCTAAAGACTATTCCTGGGGCGAGTGATGAATTAATGCAAGAAGCAGGCTTATGGGCAGATAGATTAAGTGTAAATATTGAATTACCTACCAAAGAAGGATTGAAACTTCTAGCACCAGACAAGAAGCATGAGGATTTTTTGAAACCTATGAAAACGATTAGCCAATCGATTATTCAACATAAAGAAGAAAAGAAAATCATCAAATCTGCACCCAAGTTTACACCAGCAGGACAGAGTAGTCAAATGATTATTGGGGCCACAAAAGAAAGTGATTTAGATATAGTAAAAACTTCAACTTTTTTATACAAGAAATTTAACTTGAAACGGGTTTATTACTCTGGATATGTGCCTGTATTAGAGGATGATAAATTACCTGCAATTGGAACGCCAGTTCCAATGGTAAGAGAAAATAGACTGTATCAAACGGATTGGTTATTTAGATTTTATCAATTTGAACCTGGCGAAATTGTAAATGAAACGTATCCCAATTTAGATTTAGAGATAGATCCAAAATTAAGTTGGGCGCTACGTAATAGAGAACAATTCCCTGTGGATGTGAACAAAGCAGATTATCATATGATTTTACGCGTTCCAGGAATTGGTGTAAAATCTGCTAAGAAAATTATAGCAGCAAGGAAGTTTGGTCCTTTGGATATGCCTAAACTTAAAAAACTCAGAATAGCTTTAAATCGTGCAAAACATTTTATTATCTGTAGTAACCATTATGTAACGATGGATATGGATAGTTTGCATTTACGAAATTTAATTTTGCAATCTGGGAAAAGTAAGTATCAACAGAATTTTAGTAATCAATTGTCTTTGTTTTAGATGACCTATTTAATCTATGATGGAACTTTTGAAGGTTTTTTATCGGCTGTATTTGATGCCTATGATTTAAAGTTAAAAGAGGTTCAAATTAAAAAGGAACAAGATGATTTGCCAGACCTTTTTGCTCAGAAAATTTATGTGGCGACCGTAGAAGAGAAATCAGAGCGGGTTAAGAAAAAACTCGTTGACTTGTTAGGGAATAACGGCTTTAAAAATTTATGGAAGGTTACTTTATCAGAACTACCAACGGTGGAAGAAGTCTTGTGGGGAGTGATCCAATATGCTATCAAACAAAATAAAAATGTATTGAATGATTATGGTCATTTACATGTTATTCAACTCAATGATATTTTAAAAAAATTAAGCAGAGAGAGACATCGCATGACAGCTTTTATAAGATTTCAACAAGCTGCAGATGGTATATATTATGCTACGATTGAACCAGATTTTGATGTATTACCTTTAATCAGCAATCATTTTAGAAATCGATATGCAGACCAGAAGTGGTTAATTTATGACATGCGTAGAAATTATGCTATCTACTATGATTTAAACACTGTAACCCCTTTAGAAATCCAAGGAATGTTACGAAATGATAAAGCTAAAAATTTGCCAGCGACGCTCATCATAGATTGGGATGAAACAGAAAAAGAATTTCAAAAATTGTGGCAGAATTATTTTAAATCAACAAATATTAAATCCAGAAAAAACACCAAACTACACTTACAGCATGTACCTAAAAGGTATTGGAAATATTTAACAGAAAAACATTAGGTAAATTTCAAACCTAAGAATTTGATTAGGTATAATATTTGCCTAAATAAATCATATCTTACAATTAAACCCATGGAAAATCAAATTAATAGAGAGCAGATATTAGACTGGTATATGGATGACGTTTTAAACGGGATTCAATACAGTAATGTTTATCAATTTGCTCAAGAACACGAAATAACAGAGCAAAAGTTTTATGAATTTTTTGGTCATATAGATCAAATAGAAAATTATTTCTTTGAGCTTTTAATGGATAAAACCATTGAAACATTAAATAATACAGAAGAGTACGCCCAATATAATTCTCAGGAGAAATTATTAAGTTTTTATTATACATTCTTTGGTAATATGACGGCAAATCGAAGTTTTGTATTACATGTCTTAAAAGATAAAAATTTTGAAACTTTAAAGAAATTATCTGGTTTGCGTAAAACTTTTAAAGCTTATATTGAAACGTTAGATATTGAGAAATTAGACTTGAAACAAAAGGATTTAAATAAGTTACAGAATAAAGCTGTAGAAGAATCTGCTTGGTTGCAATTGTTAGCTACAATACAATATTGGAAAAACGATACATCACCAAGATTTGAAAAAACAGACATATTTATAGAAAAATCATTAAATGCTGGGTTTGAATTAATTAATGTTGAAGCCTTTAATAAAATTACTGATTTTGGTAAGTTTTTGTTCAAAGAAATGAGATCAAAATAAATATGAAATCACTCGATAAAATACCTACCTCTAAGATATCTAGAGCCTCAAAATTGGTTTCGACCGGGGCAAAAGTTGGGGTTAACTATCTAAATTATTATAAAGATAAAATTACCAAAACAGAGAAGGAGGCAAGGAATAAACTAAATGAATCTAATGCAGAGGATATTTATGACAGTTTGTCTAATTTAAAAGGATCTGCCTTAAAAGTAGCTCAAATGTTAAGCATGGAGAAAAGTATTATGCCGCAACAGTATGTGGAGAAATTCTCTCTATCTCAATTTTCTGTTCCACCGTTATCTGCTCCTTTAGTTCGTAAAACTTTTCAGATCTATTTTGATAAAACACCGGAACAAATTTTTGATAAATTTACGGCTGAGTCTGTGAATGCAGCGAGTATTGGACAGGTACATAAAGCATGGAAAGATGGAAAAGAATTGGCTGTGAAAATTCAATATCCTGGTGTGGCAGATAGTATTTCAACTGATTTGAAGATGGTAAAGCCTATCGCTATGCGGATGTTTAATATCAAGGGGAAAGACTCTGATAAATACTTTAAAGAAGTTGAGAATAAATTGTTAGAAGAAACAGACTATGTGTTAGAAGTAGCACAAAGTCAAGAAGTTGCAAAGGAATGTGCGCATATCTCAAATTTAAAGTTTCCTGAATATTATCCAGAGTGGTCAAGTGATAGAATAATCACCATGGATTGGATGCATGGAATCCATCTCTCAGAATTTGTGTCGATTAATGAAAATGAGGAGTTAGCCAACCAAATAGGCCAAGCGCTATGGGATTTTTATATGTATCAAATTCATCATTTAAGAAAAGTTCATGCAGATCCGCATCCTGGCAATTTTTTAATATCAAAAGATGGTGATTTAATTGCGTTGGATTTTGGATGTATGAAAGTTATTCCAGAAACATTTTATAATCCTTATTTTGAATTAGTAGACCCAGCCATTTTGCATGATAATGAGAAATTTATAGAAAAAATGGAGGTTTTAGAGATTTTGAAACCTGAGGATACCGCTGAAGAACGAGAATTCTTTAGAGAATTGTTTCAGCAAATGATTGCTTTATTCACTAAACCACTGCATTACAAGACATTTGATTTTTCAGATGAAAGTTTTTTTGAAGAAATATATGCCTTGGGAGAAAGATTTAGCAAGGACACAAAACTTAGAAAAATGAATGCAAATAGAGGTTCAGAGCATTTTATTTATATGAATAGAACGTTTTTTGGTTTGTATAGTTTGATGCACGATTTGAAATCAACCCAAATTAAAATTCAAAAATTTATTCCATCCCAATTTATTAAATAAAATTTTAATCCCCATTATTAAACAAAAGATTTGAAGAAAATACTGCTTACAGGCGCCACAGGTTATATAGGTAAAAGAATGATAAGTGTGATAGCACAGGCTGGTTATCAAGTTGTGTGTTGTACAAGAGAACGGTCTAGATTTAAAATTCCAGTGGGTATTCCAGAAGACCAAATAGAAGTAATAGAAGTTGATTTCTTGGATGAAGATAGTTTAAAGAATATTCCAAAAGATATTGACGGAGCATATTATTTAATGCATTCTATGAGTGCGAGCAGTGATTATGAAGAGATGGAAAAGCGCGCAGCGCAGAATTTTGTAAATGCAGTTAACGATACGAATTGTGAGCATGTTATTTATTTAACTGGGATTGTGAATGAGGATAATATGTCAAAACATTTATCTTCTCGCCTAAAAGTAGAGGAGATCTTATCAAGTGGAGAATTTAACTTCACTGCGTTACGTGCGGGTATTGTGATTGGTTCTGGAAGTGCATCTTTTGAAATTATTCGTGACTTGGTGGAGAAACTTCCCGTGATGATTACACCAAAATGGTTGAATACGAAATGCCAACCGATTGGTATAGCGGATGTGCTAGAATTTCTAATTAAAACTTTATTCAATAAAAAGGCCTATAATAATAATTTTGATATTGGGTGTGATGATATTTTGAGTTATAAAAACATGCTTTTAGGTTACGCGAAAGTGCGAAATTTAAAAAGATACATTTATACTGCCCCTGTAATGACGCCAAAATTATCCTCTTACTGGTTATATTTTGTGACGTCAACATCTTATACCCTAGCGTCTGCTCTGGTAGATAGTATGCGTATAGAGGTTATTTGCAGACCAGAAAAATTGAAGGAAATAAAAGCCATTACAGGGGTTGAGCCAATTTCCTATCATGAAGCTTTAGAAAGAACCTTATCTAAAATACAGGCGCATGAAATTGCCTCTAGTTGGAAAGATAGTTATGTAAGCAGCAGGGTAGATAAAAGTTTAAAAGAGTTTATTGAAGTTCCTGAGAAAGGAGTTTTTATCGACAAAAGAATTCAGTCTTATGATGATAAACAAGCCTGTCTAGATCGAGTTTTTGGGATTGGGGGTTCAAATGGATGGTATGGAAGCTTTTTATGGAAAATTCGAGGTTTTATGGATCAAATCGTTGGAGGCCCTGGTCTACGACGAGGTCGCAGGCACCCTTCAGAATTGAATGATGGGGATGCGCT
>JBPCUN010000115.1:0-11227 GCA_051011115.1 Weeksellaceae bacterium | reverse complement strand
GGCTATACCTATGCTCCACTTCTTGGATTATTCTTAATAGGCATATTCACCAACATCAACCTTCACGATAAGACGGTTCCCATTGCTGCATTAGCAACCCCTGTTATAGCTTATTTTTTAAATGAATATTTATTAGAAAATTACGGGTTTAATGTGGGATTTTTAACGATATTCACAGGAGCAAGCATTACCATAATATTGTTACTCTTGTTTAATTTATTTAATCTGATTCCTTCAAAAACTAAATAATGGATTCTATAGCAATATTAGGCACAGGGAATATGACTTCCAGCCATGACGCTTTCGCCTTGCGATTTATGCGCGCCATGATGCAAGGAGCCATAGAAATTGGATTTGACTCAGACACTGCTTCAAAGATGGTTGCGCAAATGGTAAAAGGTTCTGCGAGCATGCTTATAGAAAATGGATTACATCCAGAACAAGAAATTGACAAAGTAACGACACCTATGGGTTGCACCATAGCTGGATTAAATGAAATGGAACATCAAGGCTTTAGCCCCGCTTTAATTAAAAGAATTTTGGCTTCCTATAATAAAATTGAAAAATGAAACAGATCAAACTAATTTGGGATTTCAGGAGTAGAGATGTAGAGCATTTTGCTCAGCATCACGCCAAACATTTAAAGGAATTTTTAGAAAAAGAAAATTACGAACTTGTAAACACAGGCGTAGAGCTTATCAATGAGCATCATGCCTTAGCATATATAGTTGTTTATGAAAAAGATATGATGCGATTTAGAGATGCTTTGAAACCTCATCGAGCGGTATACTATAACGCATAAAAAATCCCTGTGCTATCACACGTTGGATAAAACAGGGATTATAAATGATTTAAAAATATTTTAAGCTTCAGCCTTTGGCAAGAAAACCTCTGCCATCATACATCTAGCACTTCCACCCCCTAGTGTTTCAATCGTAGGAATTGCCACAGCAATAATCTCATTATAGTTTGTGATCTTATTGATTTGCTCTGGGGTTAATGAATCGTAAGCACTTTGGGACATCACTAAAAAATTCTTTTCTCCATTACTTACTTGCAACATATTCCCTGCAAAGTGATTCATTTGATCTTCTGTGATTTCGATAATCTCTTTACCAGAATTTACAATTGTCTCTGATATGAACGCTCTTTCTGTAGCATTATCTATAGTATCTAGACAGATTACAACATACTTATCAGCCACACACATCATTACATTGGTGTGATAGATTGGTTCTCTTTTACCGTTAACAGTTTGATTCGCTATAAAAACGATAGGTGTATAATCAAAGTCTTCTGCAAATTCACCTAGTAAATCTTCATCAGTCCTCGGAGAAAGTGCCGCATAAGCCAATCTATTCTCTCTATCCAAGATAATACTTCCAGTACCTTCTAAAAATAATTCCTCCTCTTCTGCTGAGGTATAATCAATGGTTTCTGCAATTTCAAAACCATTTTCTTCTAAAAGATTTAAAACATCCTCTCTTCTTTCTGTACGTCTATTTTCTGCAAACATAGGATACAAACCTACTTTCCCATCTTGGTGCATAGATATCCAATTGTTTGGGAAAATGGAATCTGGTGTTCTAGGCTCTAAAGTATCTTTTACCGTGATCACGTGTATCCCATGAGAACGTAGTTTTTCAACCATTGCTTTAAATTCCGCCAAGGCTCTTTCTTGGATCACATTTTCTTCGGCAGTAGGTTTTGTCTGAAAATAATTGTTTTTAGCTGTTTCTGCATTAAAAGCAAATGCCACAGGCTCAATCATTAATATGGTATCTGTAGTCTGTTTTTTCATAGCACAAAAATACACGATTTAGTTTAATTCAAAATTTAAAAAATAAAATTAATCATATATTAAGTAATATCATAATATTTACCTGGTAGGGGTTCTACCAAATGCTTTAATTCTAAATCTAACAAAATGGGCATGAGTTGATAAGAGGCTAAATGCATATCCATGGCTAAAGTATCAATATGTAACTTGCCTTTGGTCTTTAATAAATCAAAAACCTCCTGCTCTGGAAGAGAAAGATCTATAAATAATTCCTTTTGTAAACTTTTACGTTCTTTTTTCGGGGAAATATTTAAATACTTTAATAAATCTTCTGCTTCAGTGATTAAAAATGCCTGATGATTTTTGATTAAATGATGACAACCTTTAGCACTTGCATCAGATGTTCTACCAGGTGCCGCAAATACATCTCTATTATAATTATTGGCATGGCGAGCAGTACTCATCGCCCCACCTGCATAAGCGGATTCTACTACGATTGTCGCATGGCAAAGACCCGCGATGATTCTATTTCTACGTAAGAAATTTTCTGGCTCTGGATTATGAAAACTAGAGAACTCTGAAAATAACCCTCCATTTTCTTGCATCTGGATACCGAGTTTAGCATTCACTTTGGGATAGATTTGATTTACCCCATGTGCCAGAACGGCAATCGTTTGCAACTCATTTTCAATCGCTGCCCTGTGTGCCTCTGCATCAATTCCCATGGCTAAACCACTCACGATAGTGATAGGATGATTCTTGAGATCTCCTATAATTTCATGCACAAAATCCTTCCCTCTAGATGTCATTTTACGGGTTCCTACAATGCTCACAAATTTCCCATGCTCTAAATTCAAGTTCCCTTTTTTAAAAACTACTGGGGGAGCATCAACACATTCCCTCAACATTTTAGGATACGTTTCATCTAACCAAGTAGAAATTTCAATATCTTTTTTCTCACTAAGTGAAATTTCTTGCTCAACTAAATCTAAAATTTCATTTGAACCTATTTGTTCTACTGCTTTAGCACGTAATCCACTAATGGCATTTTTATCTTTGGTAGAAAGTTCCCAAACCTCTTGTACAGATTCATAATTCTCTAAAAACTTTTTTATTGTTTTAGATCCAACTCCCTTCACATATGATAAAGCCATTAGATATTTACTTTCTGCTGTCATGTATCCATATTTTGCGCTAAAGGTATCTTTTATTTTAGGTTATATCTAAACTTTCACTATATTTAATAAGAATCTTTCATCTATTTATGAATAAAAATTTATTAACAAGATTGTTGATATCTTAGGCTTAACTTAATGGTTTTTATTAGGTTTAAATGATTAATTTTGTAATTATGAACGTGCAAGAATATATTTTAGAATTATTATATAAGTATGATTGTGTCATAGTCCCTGATTTCGGTGGCTTTGTAGCACAACGTAAAAATGCGGTTTTTCATCCGATCGATTATACTTTTGATCCTCCAAAGAAAATTGTAGGATTCAATAATGATTTAGTGCATTCTGATGGATTACTAGCACACGCTATTGCCAAGAAAGAAGGCTTATCTTATAGTGATGCTTTCAATCATATTACAGAAATGGTGAATTCCTGGAATAGAACACTGAACTCTGAAAAAGTTTTAGAAATTAAAGGGCTTGGAACTTTTTATAAAGTACAAGATAACCTTGAGTTCAAACCTAATAAGGATAACAATTTCTCATTCGATAGTTTTGGAATGCAACCTGTAAAAGGCAGCTATATTTTACGTAAACCAGAAGCTATTACAAAAACTGAGGCTAAACCAAATCCATGGTATTCATATGCTGCGGCAATTGGGTTTGCAGTTATGGTAGGTGCGACTGGATTTTTTGCCAATGATAATTTGATTCAGCCACAATTGAGTAGTGTTTTACCATTATTAAATAAAAATATACCTGTTACTCAAGCGGAAGAACTTCCTGTTGCTCCTCGTATTCAAATTTCGGATGATAAATCAACCAAATCACAATCTACGCTTGAGGCTTCGGCTGAAGTTAGCGATAACCTAAATTCAAATATTCCAGAGGAAAATAATCTTGATTTATCTGTAAAAACCTATCAAGTAATCGGTGGTTCATTTAAGGTGTATTCTAAAGCGATGGAACACCAAGCATATCTAAAGAAAAAGGGATACGATAGAGCTATAATTGTGGGTAAAGTTGGGAATTTCTATATGGTAGCTTTTGACACTTTTAATGATGCCACAGATGCAGCCAATTATAAAAGAGAATTAGAGAAAAAAGGTTTTGATGTATTTATGCGACCTTAAACTTTCATTTCTCATAAAATTTAAGACCTTTGCAAGGATTTAATTGCAAAGGTTTTTTTTATGGATAGAGTTAAGACACCTAATGATTCTCTTACGGTAATGACAAATATTGTATTACCGAGTGAAACTAACTACTTAAACAATATGTTTGGTGGTGAGCTTCTATCCCGAATGGATAAAGCATGTTCTATATCCGCTAGGCGTCATGCACATACACATAGAGTGGTTACAGTATCTGTAAACCAAGTAAGTTTTGATCATCCTATACCTGTAGGTAGTATTGTAAAAATTGAATCAAAGGTGACACGTGCTTTTAAGAGTTCGATGGAAATCATTGCAGACGTTTGGCTAGAAGATCCTTCTACGGGAGAAATCACTAAAACCAATCAAGGAATATACACATTTGTAGCCGTGGATGCTAACAATAGACCCGTACCTGTGCCTAAAATTGTACCTCAATCTCAAGAAGAACAAGATAGATACAATGCCGCGCTAAGACGTAAACAATTAAGTTTGGTTATTTCTAAAAGAATGGAGCCAGAAGATGCTACGGAATTGAGAGCCTTATTGTTTCCCGATTTACTAGAAAAAACGCAAGATAAAAATTAACCTATTTTCTTTTTGACTGAAAAAATTGCTGCAATAAAGTGGTGGATCTATCGGCCATCAGACCAAATTCAACTTGGGTCTTTGGGTGTAAAGGTGTATTAAATTTTCTATAGCCACGATGTAAATCTTCTGCTGCAAATACAATTTTATCTATTTGTGACCAATATAATGCTCCCGCGCACATATTGCAAGGCTCTAAGGTCACATATAATGTACAACCATTCAGATATTTCCCTCCTAGATACGAAGCTGCTGAAGTTATTGCCTGCATCTCTGCATGTGCCGTAACATCTGTCAAAGTTTGGGTTAAATTATAGGCACGTGCTATGATTTTATTATTGCTTACAATCACAGCTCCTACAGGAATTTCATCACGCTCAAAGGCTTCCTCTGCTTCTAAAAAAGCTTGATTCATAAAATATGCATCTGAATATAATTCCATCATTTAATCGTTATAAAAATGTTTGGGAAAGGCTTCTTTTGGGTCTTTCTTCTTTAAATTAAGCATGATCTGAGAACGTAAAAATCCCATACCATACATTTCAAATTGAATGAAAGTTGTAATACAAGATAGTAAGCCAACTTTTAAAGATTTATTTTGAATAGAAGAGACCGTTAAAATCAACAGAAAATAAAGGCCAAACATTGCTAACAGCAACCACTTGCCAAAGAAACTTAAGATGATAGCTAAGGTAAATGCTAGGATAAAAATCGTAGGAAACCAAAAAGTAATGGAAGTATAGTGTGGATGTCTTTGATTCAATATGGGTCTTGCTATACCAAAAGCTTTCACTTGTCTTCCGAATTTCTTGAGTGATGTTCTTCTTTTATGATATACATATGCTTCTGGAAACCAACGACTTTTAAAACCCTTTTCCCAGAGAGACAACGTTAAATCTGGATCCTCACCTACCCGCATTTCACTGAATCCTCCTGATTCTTCATAGGCTTTTCGAGACATACCCATATTGAAGCTTCTAGGTTGAAATTTACCTACTTTATCTTTCCCACCACGAATGCCACCAGTCGTTAAAAACGAAGTCATAGAAAAATTAATTGCTTTCTGCAAAGAAGAAAAATCTTCGTGTGACGCATCTGAACCGCCATAGAAATCTACATAATTAACCTTTAATTCCTTTACAACTTCTTCTATATAATGGGGTGGAACTATCGTATCTGAATCCAAAAATATAAAATAATCTCCTTTTGCCTTATCCATCCCATAATTACGAGATAGTCCAGGCCCAGAGTTTGGTTTTTTATAATATTGAATATATAACCTATCGGCAAATGATTCCACCAGTGGTTTAAGATCTGTCTCTGAACCATCATCTACAATCACCGTCTCAAAATCTTTATTGGATTGTTTACTCAATGAATAGAGCAACTCTGAAAGCTCCTCTTTTCGTTCATACACCGCAATGATGATAGATAAATTCAAAATAAAATATAATTAGAGTTAAAGTTAAAATTTAGCAATTTTTACCTCGGCCGTTTACCATCTCCAGCATTATAAATTTCATACTTCATAAATTCAGTCTCTAATTGTCCATTATATAGTTCAATAACCTTATCTGGGCGCAACCCGACATCATGAATGGCATTTCTGTCAGAAGTAATAAACCAGGCCACCGTGTGTGGATAATTTTGTTTTAAAGTATCTCCGATCTGCTTATAAAACTCATCACTGGTAATCTCCATCCGTTCATCGTACGGTGGATTAAAAATTACAAGCAACGGAGAATCTTCTTTTTTGGTTTGAAAGAAATTCACTTGTTTCACTTGGATAAAATCCTCTAAATCTGCATTAGCAATATTATCTTCTGCAACCTCTATAATGTGTTGATTGATATCATAACCTGTGATTTTACCATGAAAATCTCTCACTCTATTCAATCTTGTTTCTTTAATTTTATGCCATAAATCTAGGTCAAATTCTGGCCAATTCATAAAGCTAAAAGATCTTCTATGAATTTGAGCGGGAATATTTAAAGCAATCATGGCAGCCTCTATCAATAACGTTCCAGAGCCACACATTGGGTCTAGGAGGTTACCTCTGCCATCCCAACCTGCAATTTTCAGCAAACCTGCAGCCATCACTTCATTCATCGGTGCATCTCCTGTATCTCTTCTATAACCTCTTTTGAATAAAGGTTCTCCACTACTGTCTAAGGATAACGTTACCGTGGTATGTGTAATATGCAAATTAACTACGATATCTGGATTGTATTTTTCTACATCTGGTCGTTTTCCTGTTCTTTCCATAAATCTATCTGCAATCGCATCTTTTACACGCAAGGCTGTAAAGTGAGAATGCTTAAAAGTAGGTGAATTTACCGTTGCAGATATCTTGAAGGTAGAAGATTGTTTAATATGTTTTTCCCATTCATATGCTTTACAATAATCATAAAGCTCTTGTTCGCTTTTCGCTTTAAATCGAGCGATAGGTTTCATTATTCTGATTGCGGTGCGCAGACTATAATTAGCTTTATATAGAAAACCATTGTCACCCTCAAATTCCACGAGGCGATTTTTAATGATTACATTAGCACCACCTAATTGCTGTATTTCTTTAGCCAAAATTTCTTCAAACCCATAAAAGGTTTTGGCTTGCATCTTATAATTTTCCAAAATAAATTCTTTGTTGCAAATATATTACTCCCAAGCTGATTTCTCTTCATGATTCCGTGTTTAAAGTACTTTAAATGTTATTTTTCAGTATTTTAAAAATGAATTTGAAGTATTTATTATAGATTTTGAACGATAACCCCAATCTTTCTTATTATATTATCAATATGGATTGAATTTTTAACAATCAAATAGTGTAAATAAATATTAACTTTACCCACGAAATTGAAACCGTATTATGAATCCTACTTTACAATTTTCGCCAAAGCAATATTTCTTCATTATAGGATCGCTTATTTTGAGCATCGTTGGACTCTACTATGCGAGTGGGTTTTTAGTTCCATTTTCTTTTTCTTTGCTTTTAGCTTTTATCTTGATGCAACCTGTGCAATGGTTAGAGCGAAAAAAGATTCCTACAGCAGTGGCTATCGTGTTAGTTTTCTTGGCTGTCATAGGAATAATCTTCGGCGTTACTTATTTCTTTTCATCGCAGATTGCAACTTTAATTTCAGATTTCAATAATTTTAGAGAAGAATTTAGTAGTTTACTAGATACGGCTATTAAACGGTATAATAATACCTTTGACTTTTTACCACCAATCGATCAACAATTAGTGCAATCAAAAGTTACAGAGTATTTTAAAAATTCTGGAGGTAGCATCTTAAGCACCACCTTTTCAGAAACCTCAGCTTTTATGGCCAGTGCCTTTTTGGTGCCGGTTTACGTATTTTTATTATTACTATATAGAAAAGGAATCAAAAAAGGAATAACTTTCTTCTTTCAACCAGAAAAAAGACCTTTGGTTGCGCAAATATTAACGGAAGTTCAAAGTGTTGGGAAAAGCTATATTATAGGATTATTTACGGTGATGCTAATTCTGGCAGTAATCAATAGTGCGGCATTGCTGATCATTGGAGTCGATTATGCTATTATGTTTGGTTGTTTAGCTGCTTTGCTGATTATCATACCATATATTGGAACTTATTTAGGTGCAGCACTCCCAATTTTATATGCATTGGTAACCATGGATGCTACCCACGCCTTATTTATTTTGATCTCATTTGTAGTTATACAAGCTTTAGAAGGAAATATCTTAACGCCTAAAATTGTAGGTAGTAATACCAGCGTTAATCCACTTACTGCTTTTATTGCTTTGATTGTAGGTGGCTATGTTTGGGGCATCGCTGGAATGATTCTTTCTATTCCATTTGTGGCTATGTTAAAAAAAGTCTTCCGTCATGTATCTGGATTACAACCGCTAGCTCTACTTATGGGAGAAGAATTATATGAAAATGATATTCAGCTTCCAGCGGATGCTATATCCATAGAGGATATCCCCGACAAATCACTTCACAAGAAAAAAGAAAACGCTAAAAAACCTTCAAGATTAAAAAGATTAATCTACACACTTTTCTTTGACCATAAGAAAGCTGATAAAGACAAAACCTAGATTCCTAGAATCACTCTGGCTACAAAAAAGTATATAGAAATACCCACCACATCATTACTAGTGGTGATAAATGGCCCAGTAGCAATTGCTGGGTCTATCCCTCTTTTTTCTAAAACCAGCGGAATTAATGTTCCAATCATTGCGGCAACTAATACAACTGAAAATAATGATATTGAGATCGTGAGCCCCGCAAGATAATCACCATAAATAGAATAGCTAAAGATAAATAGGATGATGGATAAAACTAATCCACTGATCATCCCCATCACTATTTCTTTGCCTAGATTACTCCACATCCCTCCGCGCATATTCCCCATAGCTAAAGCTTGCACCACAATTGCAGACGACTGCACCCCCATATTCCCAGCCGTAGCTGCAATCAATGGAATAAACAAAATAAGCATCGGGATTTTCTGCATGGCTGCTATATTACCATCCAATATTCTAGAACTGATTAAGCTTCCTACGACTCCAATCATCAACCACGGTAAACGTGCTCTAGTCAAATTCCAAATGCTATCATGCATATCTACATCTTCAGAAATACCAGAAGCTAATTGATAATCCTTTTCTGCCTCATCCCGAATAACATCTAATACATCATCCATCGTGATATGCCCTACAAGAGTTCCTCTTTCATCTAATACAGGCATCTCAAACCGATCGTATTTTTGAATATCATAGGCTACATCTTCTACCAAATCATTCACAGAAACAAAATGATACTTCGGATTATACACATCTGCAATGATGGTATTTGAAGAAGTTGTCAATAAACTTTTTAAACTTAAAGTTCCTAACAATTTGTCCTTATCATCTACCACATAAATTGAGTAGACTTCTTCCATATCTTCAGCCTGTCTTCGCATTTCACGCACCGCACGTATAACCGTCCAATTATGATTTACCTTCACAAGCTCTTTACCCATAAGCCCTCCCGCTGTGTCCTCATCATAGCGTAAGAGGTCTACAATATCCTTAGCATGCTCATCATCCAATATTTCACTAATGACTTCTTGCTTTTTATCCTCTTCTAACTCTGCCAATACATCTGCAGCGTCATCAGAATCAAGCTCATCAATCACTTCTTCTGCAATCTGCTTAGAGGTAAGATTTTTAAGTAATCTTCTTCTATCTTCTTCCTCTAATTCTAATAATACAGCTGCAGAATCCTCATTTTCTAGAATGGAAAGAATAAATAACTGATCGTCTAAATCTAGCTCGTTGAAGAGCTCTGCAATATCTGCATTGTGCACTTCATTCAATACCTCCAGCGTAGCCTTCGGGTTACGTTCTTCTAAAGGTAATGTTAACTTTTCTATGATATGCTCGGCATTCCATTCGTTCATTCGCTCATCATTTGCGTTAGTTCTATAAAGTCTTGAACAGATAATTGTTCTGCACGTTGATTTAGGATTTTATGATCTAGATGCTGTTCTGGAATCTGAATACTCTTTAATGCATTACGCAAGGTTTTTCTTCTTTGGCTGAAACCAGCCTTCACTACTTGCTTGAATTTTTTATCATCTACTCCTGGAATACTTGTACGTTGTCTGATCAACCTAATCACTCCTGATTTCACTTTCGGAGGAGGATTAAATACATGTTCATCTACGGTGAACAGATATTCTATATCGTAATAGGCTTGCATTAAAACAGATAAAATACCATAAGATTTATTCCCATGTTTAGAAGCTATACGCTCAGCCACCTCTTTTTGAAACATTCCCACTACTTCAGGCACTAATTCTTTTTCGTCTAAAACTTTAAATAGAATTTGAGAAGAGATATTATAAGGAAAATTACCTAACACAGCAATCGGCTCCGTAAACTTATCCTTGAAACTCATATTCAAAAAATCCTCAGAATATATCGGAAGATTTTGCTTAATTCCATTATATTTTTCGTTTAAATAAGTGACTGATTCCTCATCAATTTCCACGACAGATACCGCTTTATTATTTTCAATTAAAAAATGCGTCAATACACCCATTCCTGGACCAATTTCTAAGACCTGATTATAACCTTGCCATGTCAAAGCATTTACAATATCCTCTGCAATCGATAAGTCTGTTAAAAAGTGTTGTCCTAAGTGTTTTTTTGCGCGTACTGCCATGCTGCAAAGTTCGTTAAAAATTATTTAAAAATGAGGTATTAAAAAGCCAGAAGTTTCAGGATAGCTTCTGGCTTTTAATATTGCGATAAAATTTAATTCATATTTTACTTACCATATAATTGAACGGTAATTTCACCATCTGCTGTAATCGCTCCTCGGAACATGCCTTGTGTATTGAAATCCATAGCCATATTCCCATCTTTATCCAGTGCGATTAGCCCACCGTTTCCACCAAGTTCCTCAATGTGATTTAACACATCTTGAGTGCTTTGGGTTACCGTTTTATTGCCATACATCATGCGAGCCGCTACATCGTAAGCCGCAACACTTCTGATG
>JBPCUN010000114.1:0-18118 GCA_051011115.1 Weeksellaceae bacterium | reverse complement strand
GGATTATAATCCAAATTCTATTATTATCAGAACAGCTTGGGTATATTCTCCATATGGTCATAACTTCTTAAAGACTATGCTGCGTTTATTTAAAGATAGAAATGAGATTTCTGTGGTAAATGATCAGGTTGGAACCCCAACCAATGCCAATGATTTAGCTAAAGCTATTCTACATATTATTCAATCAAAAGATAAACCTGCAGGAATCTATCATTATACAAACGCTGGACAGACTACTTGGTTTGATTTTGCTATGAAAATTAAGGAAGTAACTCATTCTGCCATAAAAATAAATCCAATACCTACATCAGCATATCCAACCCCTGCAAAACGCCCAAAATATAGTGTGTTAAATACTCAGAAAATTCAAGATACTTTTGGGGTAGATGTTCCTGATTGGGAAGATGGGGTAGAGAGGGTTTTAAATAAATTGAAGTAAAGCTAAATACTTTAATTGATTATTGAGTTATTCTACGATGTAATGTCTATGCTCAAATTAGTATTTATTCTATTATATTTGTCATCCAAATTTTAAATATTTAAACATGAATCCAAGTGATAATAAGCATCCAAATCAAGAGGTAGATTTATTGTTCATTTGGAGAGCTATTCTTCAGTTCTTTGATGACCTAGGACTTTTCATCGTAAGATTTATTAGGTTTTTAATTAGAAAAATATTTATCATATTAGGCATCTTGGTTCTTGGTTCAGTTATCGGTTATTTTCTAGATGAGATGCGGGGAGATATTTATAAGCATGAAATCATCTTAGCTCCTAATTTTGGTAGTACCGCTTACTTATATGAAAAAGTTGCAAGTCAACAAGATTCTTTTGATTCCATCATTTTATCAGTAGAAATAGAACCTATCGTAGATGTTTACGGTATGTTATCAGCTAGTAGTTCAAATCTAGAAATTGGACAATTCTTAAGTGAAAATAATGTAAATATTTCTGAACATAAGCCAGGTAATCAAACGGAGAAGATTTATAGATACCATAAATTAACTATTCTAACGGATCGAAAAGATCAGAAAGGGAAGATTGTAGATGGTTATTTAAGTGACTTAAATAACGAACCGTACTTTTTAAGAAGGCAGCAAATAGAAAAGAAAAATACCATAAAAGAAATAGAAGAGAGTAATATTTCTATTCAAAATATTAATGCCTTGTTCAATAAGCTAGCAAACGCTGAAGGCTTAAATAAAGGTAATTTGAATATTGAGATGTATCCTGAGATTAATGGTCTTATAGGAAGTAAAAATGGTTTGATAAATAATATCAAAGAAAGAAGAATCTCGCAGTTAGAGATGGATAAAGTATTTTTTGACATTGTGAAAATTCAAAATGTCAAGGTTGATAGGCCTAAATTAATCTATATCCTGCCAATCGCTTTATTTCTTTTATTTTTACTTAGCAGTTTCTTTTTAAATAGGTATAAGAGAATAAGTGTGAAAATGCACTGATTTATAGTCCATGCACTTTTATTTTAAAGATTAATCCTATTACCTTCCGAATGATTACGCTAAGAAATATTTATACCTTATTATTTTTTATAGGATTATTCTTTATTCCGTTTAACAGTTTTGAGGGACTTTCTTTTCTTGGTGAATACAAAAATGAAGCTGCATCATATTTCTTCTTGTTAGGCTTTTTCTTACTAGGTATAGAAACAGTAATTAAAGGCTCTATCAATATTCCCTATAAAAATGTAATCTTTAAACTAATACTACTGTTTGTAGCATGGTGTATCCTATCCACACTATTGAACTTACCCACAGTATTAGAAAGTTATTATAAACAAACCTCTGGTCTCAATAGATTTGTCAGACAATTGATTTCCCTAAGCATCTCAACATTAGTTTTTCTAATTCTATATTGGAATGTAGTTAGAAAATTATCTTATATACAAATACTTCAGTGGATAAGGAAAGTATTGCTTTGGAGTTTAATATTTGTTTTTATTTACGGAATTATAGAAACCGCGATAGTAATTTATGGTATAGGACAGTTAATGCCAGTTTTAGAGCTGTTTAATTATTTTCCATTTTTAGATGTGACCTTAAATAACTTGGGTAGGATAAGTTCTGTTTCATATGAAGTTCCTGCATTGGGGAATTATTTAATTACTGTATCTGCTTGGATGTTTAGTTATATGGCTACAGAAAAAAGCAAACTTAAGTATATGCCAACGCTTATGGTATTGATGTTAATGTTTTTTTCTGGATCTAGAACTGCACTAGTAAATGTGTCATTACAATTATTATTATTCCTTTTTTTCCTATATTTTAAGAAGGAATATAAAGTGCAGATTACTCATATGTTGTTGAGTGTTTTAACTTTATTTATGGTTGTTTTCGCTTTTAAATCAGATACTATTATTTCTACTTTTAAAGAAAAAGTTGAGTCATTAGATTTTACCAAGAAAACGGATCATGATTTATCTAACAGAACAAGGTTTGGGATGCAATATGCCTCATTGCAAGTATTTATAAAAAACCCTATTGTTGGGGTTGGATTGGGACAGGATACGTATCACAAAGTTTACGAATATCCCTTCTGGTCTACCTATAATAATTGGGAGTATAAATACCGATATAGAAACCAAAAGATAAAATCGTTCCCTTCGGGATATAATATTTACACACGCTTATTAGCAGAAACAGGAATTATCGGGTTTTTAATTTTCATGACACTACTTTTTGTTTGTTGGAGAAAAAGTCTGTTTTTATGGATTAAATCCAATAACTATGAAGTCTCTATAATAGCGATAATACTTTTAATTTCTTTTACAGGATTATTCGTCAATTGGTTGCAGACTGACTTCTTTAGGCAATATGGCGTATGGTTGAGTATGGCTATTTTGATTAAATTATGGCAAGAGGAAGATCCAATAATCAAATCAGCTTAATTTAATTGGCGATACTTGTAACCAGTTCTACGATGATAGCCATCCCATATCGCTCTTTCCCAATATTCTTTTGACGAAATAATTGTCTTGATAATATTTATTTCTTTGTCGATTTTTAAATTTCTTTCCCAAAACTTAACTTCCTCTTCGGTTAAACTCCGTCCTAATAATTTTTGATAATTTGTATTTATAGATTTTATAGAGGGCTTGCTTACTTTTTTAATCAAATTATGCTCTGTATAAAATTGATTAAGAAAGTGATTATGCTCTGTTGTTTTCTCTAATTTTAAGATCCATGACATTAATTCTTTTTCCGTGGGTTTTTTGTTTAATAAATCATGGTACAACGCTATGATGTAATCTTCATAACCGTGATCCGCCTCCTCAATTCCAAACTTAATAACATTTGAAACAGGTTTGTAACTGTATTTACTATATTGATTCGGTTCTTCTTCCCAGCGTACGATTCCATAATATGCTTCTTTTTCTCCTGCCCAATTTTGTCCAATTAATCCTGGTTGATCATACAATTCATAAACAAAAAAGGCATTAATATATTTTTGTTTATGCAAGCTTTCTATGTATTCTTTCATCATACTAGCCTGTTCAGTTTCTGAATCATAGCTCCCCCTTTTCGCATTAATTTCTGTAAGCCAGATAGGTTTTTGAAATCTATCGTGAAGTTGTTTTAAAATATCTCCTTGTCCAAAGTTAGACAGATAAGTTATGTTCTTAGAATACCAATTATATCCAAGTATATCGTAAGGAACCTTTTCCTGGGCTAGTAATTCATAATATCCTAAATGAAGCCAACCGGCGCTATTGATTATAGCTAAAGCGCTTGGGTCATTTTCCTTTAAACCTTTATACATTCCTTTTAAATAGGATGCAAGAATCCTAAACTTCTCTCTATCGTAATCAGAAATATTTACACCATCAGATCCTTTATTAATAAGTCTTAAATCTTGTTCATTTCCCAATGTGTAATAATGTAAATATTCAGCATATTTCTTTGCAAATCCTTTCATCTGTGTATATCCACGACGGTATGCTTCCTCTTGAGATATTTTGTAGTCACTCAAGAATAAGTTAATTAAGATAACAGGATGTATAGAAATGTTTTCTTTCGAAGCCTTTTGGAGTAGCTCTTGAAACCTTGCAGCATGTTGTAATACCTTACCTTCCTCGTTTAATCTTATATCAAATCTATAAGCTCTAAATTGATGTTCTTTAAGAAGCTTTATATCTTGATCTAAGTTTGTATTTACATAATCTATATTAGTTATAGGATGTCCGTTAACTCCCCAGATGAATTGAGTTTCTGTATTCAAAGAAACCCTTTTATTTGCTAAATCCATTTTTGTAACACTACTTGGTGTATAGGTGCTACAACCACTTATTAGAATAATTAATGTAAGCAGAAGGATTAAAGGGTAGTTTAAGTTAATTTTAATTATCGTTTGAGTCATGAATTTCTTTTTCATTTAGTAATATTTAAAGATAAATTAAATTTGAAATGTGAGAAATATGATGCCTTTTATTATTACGAATGGGATAGTCAATAATTAATTATGATATTTGCAAATAGTCATTATCATGGCTTGGTAGTTATTTAAGATTTAAACACGAACATATTATGTATAAAACTTGATTTGTTCTAGTAATAATTACGGTTATAACATTGCATAAATATGCTTTCTTTTAAGAAAATATTTCAGAATAAATCTTATGTTTTAGCGGATCAGGCATTGGTTTCTTTATTGAATTTTGGTTCAATTTTTCTGATTTCGAAATTTGCATCAATTCCAGTATTTGCAAATTTCGTTCTAGCTTACGGTTACTCTAATCTTATATTTATTTTTGTCACTTATTTTCTGACATGGCCTATATTAATTTTTCTACCTAAAAAGCATGAAAAAGAGGTTCCAAATTACTTGTCCGCTTTGTTGATTCTCAATGTTTTATTTGCAGTAGTTTTTAGTTTTATAAGTTTCTATTTTGTTCAAAATCAAGTGAGTGATATTGGGTTTTGGTATTTTTTAGGGATTAATCTCTCTATGATTACTTATGATCTATTCAAAAAAATATTTTTTGCGCAAAACAGAATTAATTTCATTTATACCACCTTATCATCGTTCCTATTAGTTTCAATATTTTTTGGGGTGTTGTTTTATTTTAGAGATATGCTTAGCCTTCCTTTAATCTTATCTATTTACACCTTAAGTTTTCTGGTCGGCACCGTATTTCTTGCTATTATAGTTGCAATAAAAGGTTTATTGAAGTTGAGTGCGTTTAAGCCAAGTAAAACTAATCTTGACAACCTTTTATACTTCTTCAAAGAACATTATGTATACTCAAAATGGGTGGTAGCAGCAGGTATATTATTTTGGTCTTATAGTCAGGGTATATTCATCATGGCAGACTTAATAGGCGTTTCTGAACTCGGAATCGCAAAAGTTCGTTCTATTCAAAACCTACTTGGACTATTTACAATTTTATTGGTCTCTATGGAAAGTTTCTTTATTCCAGTATTTTCTAGAAATGTCGCCACGTTATCCAAAGCGGTACAAGGATTCTATTCTAAATATGCTTTAATAATTGCTGGTGTATTCATTCTATCTATTCCAGTATTTTATTTAGTATATGACATATTTTATCAAGAAAAATATGGAAGCGGAATCTTGATACTCTCTATATTTTGGATATCACAATTGGTTGTTGTGTTTTTGAGACCTTTATCTATGGCTTTAAAAGCAAAAGAAGTCAGCTATCCATTGTTTTTAGCACATCTGATGGCCCTCATTTGTTTAATTTCATTGGGTACATTATTTATGTATCTTTGGGAGGATATAGGGATGTCTTTGGGCTTATTTTTGGCATATTTATCATCTAATATTACTATTCTGTATTTTTATAAAAAGCATATCAAAGAATGAGTCAAGTATTATTTAATGGATTTTACGGTTTCAAAAATACAGGGGATGATGCTTTTGTAGAGATTGCTTCTTGGGGTAATCAAAATTTTTGGAATAACGAAAAGTTACCATACGTTGCAGGTAGTGATTTGCCAATAACTCTAATTCCATATAAAACTGTTCATTCACACAACGCAAACAAATTTGTCCAAAAGCTAGGTGTCTTTGACAAAGCATTACATAGTGACTATTTTATCACAGCTGGCGGTTCTTTTTTCAGTGAAATTAGACCAATGGGCAATATTGTTTTTGCACAACAAGCACAGCGATTAAATAAAAAGTTGAAACACGGTGCTATTGGGGTTTCTATAGGTCCTTTTAAAAATGGAAAAGAAGAAAAAAAGGTTCAGGAGTACTTGAAGAGCTTGAATTTTTTAACATTAAGAGATAATTTATCATACGAATATGCTAACTCGCTTGAACTAAATTGTAAACCGATTAATGCATTTGATTTAGCTGCTTTATTACCTATTTGCTATTCAGATATTAATAGTCCAATGAAGCAAAATGATAAAAATGTCATTGGGGTAAGTATTTGCAATTATGAGCGCTATCATGGTGGGGACTTGAAGAATGAAGAAAAGCGAAATAAATTTTTAAAACAGGTATTAACTGCTTTAGCTAAGAATGAGAAAAACTATTTCAAATTTTATATTTTTAATGATAATCAACAAATAGGAGATCATCAAATTACAGCTGAGATGACAAGCCTATTACCCACGGGTCAATTTGAAATTGTGCCCTATTCTGAGGTGACGCGAACTACTTGGCAAGACATTAAATCATGTGATTTTATGTTTTCTGTACGCCTGCATGCTAGTGTTTTTGCTTGTTATGCTAATATTCCTTTTATGTTGATAGAATATCATAGGAAGTGTGCTGATTTTTTAGAAGATGTGGGTTATGATACAAATCTTAGAGTTTTTGATGGAATACGAGATCCTAATGAAGTAGTACGTGATATCGAAAATATATTGAATGGTGCATATAGATATCCAATAAATGTGAATCAAACAATTGAAAGAGCAAAACTTAATTTCAATGAAGTTGTCTTATGAAGGATAAGCTGATTGTTTTAATTTGTCACTATAATAATTTAGAGGGATTACGTCAATCTTTAATGTCGATTAAAGAGGATTTCCCAGTTGATGTTTTAGTTATAGATGATGGGAGTTCAGACAAACCGAATTATAGTGATTTAAAAGCAATATACCTGAATGGTGAAATTTTCTTGGAGTTATTGCCCGAGAATATGGGGGTAGGTAAGGCTAGTAATTTTGGCTTTCAGAAGATCATGAGTATGAATTATCAATATACTGGAAGGTTAGATTGTGGAGATGTGAATCACCAAGGTCGTTATAAAAAACAATTAGATTATTTAGAACAAAACCCCTCTGTCAAAATTCTGGGTACTTGGGTCAATATGGTAGATATGGATGGAAACGTCCTATACGTTCTTAGACATCCTACTTCTTATCAAGCTATTCAAAATAAAATGTACTTGAATAGCACATTTGTGAATTCAGCAACTATATTTGATGTTACTGTGTTGCGAGAGGTTGGTTTGTTTCCAGAAAAATATCATAGAAACGGAGAAGACTATGCTTTTTACATCAAAGCTATCAAGAAATTTAAAGCGGAGAACTTGCCAGAGGTTTTATTAGATTATGAAGTAAATCCAAATTCATTGTCATCGACCAGAAGAGCTGAACAAGTCAAAGCTAGAATGTCTATTATAAAAGATAATTTTTATTTTGGTTTTTATCCCATATACGGGTTAATCAGAAACTCCATCATTCGATATTTACCTCAAGAATTCCTTTTGTCATTAAAGAGAAAGTTATTTAAATGAAGAAAGCTGAGTTAATCTATCCCTATGTATATGCCTTGTTTTGTGGCAGTTTTCTCCTAAATGGGATAATTAAAATTGTACCCAATTTAATTTTAGGTGTATTAATAGCGTTATTCATTATCGTTGTAAAAAAACGTGATTTTCAAAAATTAAAGTCTAAGTCTTTCATAATCCTTTCGGCATTTGTTATTCTCGTATCTACTATAATTCTTTTGACGTATCGGTTGGAGGACTTAACGTTAGTTTCAAAATTATGGAGTATAATCGTTATAGTTATTTTATCAATTCCTATAACTCATTATAAGATCATTTTAAAGACTTATGTTATTATTGCTTGGAGTGTTTTAGTGATTTCTTTTATGCGAATTTTGAATCACGTTATTTCTTATGATAGTTTTAATTTAACCTCAGGCGAAATTGTAAATGATTTACTTCTAGGAGAGAGACCCTATATGGCTTTTATGTATGCAGTTGCTACGGTGTTGAGTGGATATTTAGGAGTAATAACGAGAAAGAAATTTTGGTTCTTATTTAGTATATGTTTTATAGCTTTTATTATTTATATATCCGCAAGAATAGCTTTAGTAAGTATAATTTTTGTTGCGTTGATGGGCGTGATTTATTTAAAGAAATCTTCCCTAATATCTGTTGGTATTATTATGCTCGTCATTTCCATAATTGTTGGAGTATTGACTTTAAATGAAAATGTTAGACAAAGATTTTTAATTAGTAATATCAATGAGAACTCGCATTTAAAAGAAAAGTTGATTTTTGAACCAAGATATCATATATGGGAGTGTACAAGTCATTTAAATCAAAATGCTACTTCAATATTAGTCGGAAAAGGCTTCAAGAATACTACGAAAGAACTCGTAGAATGCTATAAAAATAGAACTGAATTCTATACAGAGGATCAAAAGAATTGGTTTATTCAAAGTGAATTCAATACTCACAATCAATATTTAGGATTATATTGGAGTTCTGGACTAATTTCTTTATTAGCTTTTATTAGCTTTTTATTATTTACTTGTATGGAACATAGAAAGAATTACTTTGCAATTTCTTTATTGATGGTTTTAATGTTTTTTTTATTAACAGAAAACATGTTGCATAGGCAATTAGGAGCCATGCTGATAAGTTTGGTGTATGTATTTGTAAATTTTATCAGCACTCCCCGAAGTGAATTAAAGGATATAGATTGAATGTTGAATAGCATGAAGAAGGTCATAATTGTAGATTGGTTAGATAAATATGGTGGTGCAGAACGAGTGATTTCTATGTTACAAAAGGTTTTCAATTTCTCTGAAACTTATACCTTAACCAACATAATGTCTGAAGATGATTTGGCGAAAATTTATCACAATCAACCGAATGAAATCTATACATCACCGTTAAAAAGAACGGGCAAATTTTTTAGGTATTTCTTCATAGCATTTCCTTATTTCATTTCCAAAATTGAAATATCTAAGGATGCTAGGCTTATTATATCTTCTTCACACGCGGTGGCAAAAGGAATAAATAAGAGTCATCCAGAGCAAATTCATATAAGTTATTTTCAAGCGAGAAATTGTAATTATATTTGGGACGAAGCGAAACTTTACTTTGGTAAAGCTTATTATATTTTTTATCCGTTAATCAAACTTTTAAGAAAATGGGATATAGCGCAAGCGCAAAAACCTGATTATATTATAAGCAATTCCCAATTTGTACAAAAATGGGTCAAAGAAACTTATGGTAGGGATACTACGGTAATCTATCCACCAGTAGATTTATCTAAATTCAATCTTTGTGAAACAAAAGAAGATTATTATGTGGCTATAGGAAGAATGGCACATATCAAAAGATTTGATGTGTTAATAGAAGCCTTTAGGAAGAATGGGCGCAAACTAATTTTGATAGGAGATGGTGATTTATATGAAAAGTTTAAAGCAAATTTGCCAGAAAATATTACCATGCCGGGTTTCTTAAATTCAGAAGAGGTTAGTGTGCATTTAGAAAAGGCAAAGGCATTTATACAAGTAGGCATAGAAGGTTTTGGCATAGCGAGTATAGAGTCACAAGCTTGCGGTACTCCTGTTATAGCATATAGGGAGGGGGGTGTGTTAGAGACTGTCATTGAAAATGAATCTGGTATCTTCTTCGATAATCAAACAGTTGAATCTTTAAATAAAGCAATCATAGCATTTGAGAAAAAGAATTTTAATCCTAAAAAAATTAGAGAATTTGCACTTAGGTTTTCGCAAGAACGCTTTGCACTAGAAATTTTAAATTTTGTAAAATCAAAAGTGTAGTTTGGTTAAGAGGTTACGGCAAATTTTTTAACTTTATATGATTATTTAGAATTTATTCACTTATTTATCTAATGTAACTACTTTTTACTAATGCCGATTCTATGAATACTACAATGCGCAACATTTTAACTCTATGTAGTTACTTATTTATTATATTAGTCACATTTTCTTTTGCCAATTTGATCGTTAATCATCAAATATGGATGGATGGGCGCGCATATCCATCTTTGCTGATTATCTCTTGCATTGCGAGCGTTCTATCTTATTTTATTTCAAATCAAAATTTAATCAACGCTACGACACAAATCCCACAATTATTACTTAAAAATTTAGAATATTTTTTTGTGTTTTCATTGTTGGTGCTAATTTATTGGTTTAGTGTTAATTCTGTGCATTATAGCAAGGAACATATTTCTATTTTTATTTTATTAAGTTTTATAGGTATTCTACTATTCAATTATATTTATATTCGCTGTCTAAGAACATATAAGATCGGTATTCCGCTGGTAAATTCAATAGTAGTTGGGAGTAATAGGTTTGCAAAACAATTCGTTAATAGTCTTGAGTATAATGACTGGATGGGATTTAAACTTTATAAGCAAATCAAGCCTATATCTTTTCAGGACTTGGATTTAAATTCTTATGTGGAAGAACACCATATAGAATCTGTGTTCATCAATTGGGATGAATTCGATTTAACCGAGGGTAGAGAGTTTCAAATGCGTGATTTGACCGAAGAAAAAGGTGTTAGGTTTTATGCCATCTCAGAAGTATTTGGAACTCATTTAATGCCAAATGCTTATAATTTGGCTGGTAATTTTCCTTATATACAGTTATTTACTTTTCCCCTTGATAAGGCTTTGAATGCTGCTGCCAAGAGATTGTTTGATGTACTATTCTCTTTAGGCTTTTTTATATTCATAGCTAGCTGGTTTTTTCCTATTATTATTATTCTATTAATAACTAATCAAGGTTTTCCAATCTTTTTTAGTCAAAAAAGACATGGGATAGACAACAAGGAGTTTGATTGTTATAAATTTAGAACGATGAAGCAAAATATGGAGTGCAATGACCAGATTACAGTAAAAGGCGATCCTCGCATAACAAAATTTGGAAAATTATTAAGACAAACTAGTTTGGATGAGCTTCCACAATTCTGGAACGTGCTAAAAGGGGATATGTCTATTGTGGGGCCTAGGCCTCATATGCTCAATCAGAATAAGTATTATAATGAGCTAATTAGTAAGTACAATTTTAGACACTACGTGAAACCAGGGATAACGGGGTTAGCACAAGTAAATGGCTTTAGAGGAGAGATAAAAACGAATAAAGATATGATAGACCGAGTTCAGGCAGATTTATACTATATACGTAACTGGTCTTTCAAGCTAGATTTATCTATAATTTACCGAACTATAGCCAATATGATTAGAGGGGACGAAAACGCAATCTAAATACCTGCGTTAGTCAATAAAATTGTGAGGCTTTCTGTAGTCCACAACTCTCTTGTCATTTGACCCAAAAGAAATGGTTCTTATACACCAATATACTAATAGACCGATGATTACAAATGTTAAAATCCAATTCATTAAAATGCCAATTGGAGGCAAAATCTGAAATGTGAATTGAAAAATATCACCTAAACCGAAAAAAAATTCTTTTAAGAATGCGAAATTGGCCATTTTATTTGCTTTATTTTGCACCAAAGTTATAAAAATGTTATCAAAAATTCTACAAATAAATAGGAATTTTATCTCTGCAGGGATTATCATCCTTTTTGCAAGTGGTATGTTGGCTTATGCAGATATTCTAGGTAACGATTATCATCATGCAATTTCTTGGTTTTCAATATTACTATCTAGTATAATAGCTATTTCTTCTGTCAATTCCATGGTTTATTTCAGAAACCAGTATTTTGCATTTTTCTATATGCTACTGGTCTTTGCCTTTTTTTCTGGAGATAATCTACTAGAGTTTTATGCTGCATTTCTATTCTTAATAGTGATTCAAACCCAAATGTTTTTAAATATAAGTAATGGGAAAGCCATATTAAATTCCTTTGATTTAGGTTTTTTCTCTGGATTTTTCATTTTATTTTATACACCATATATAATCTTTCTAGCACCACTATGGATTTATTACTTAATCTTAGGTAAAATTGAAGTTCGTAAATTCCTTCTTCATCTATTGGGTATATTCACTTTTGCCTTCCTAGGATTAGAGCTGCTTGCAACCTTTGACATATGGTATGTATGGGATGATGTGGTTTCTCTGTTAGATTTTAATTTGGTGCAATTTAACTCACAGCAATTATTTTTATTACCTATCGTAGGGTTTGTTATTATAGCATTTATAGACTATGTTCAAAATCTAAATAGACATTCAAACGATAAAAAATTAATATATTTTACAGCTTCGTTTTACTTGATAAGTACAATAGTCTATTTAATTTTATGGGGAGGGGGAAATGTAGATCATTACTTGTTGTTTACCTTTCCTCTGGCACTTTTTCTAACTAATTACTTTACTTATAATAAAAAGAATTTAATTCAAAAAGAAATTTACTTGTGGATATTGGTAGTAAGTGTAATATTATATAAAATTAGTCCATATCTATCATTACCGAGTTTCTTTGATAATGTCACTTTCTAATAGTTTTAACTCTTTTCCATTATAGCTGGCATAGGTGAAATAAGAAATCCAATCCCCTAGGTTTACATAACGACTTTCCTCGTTGAGGCGGATGTCTAGCGGCAGGTGGCGATGTCCAAATATGAAATAATCATAATTATTTTCTTCTAATTTCCGCTTACAATAATGTACTAGCCATTCCTTGTCCTCTCCTAAAAAATGAACATCATCGTCACCAGAAATATATTTATTTCTGCGAGAAGCAGTTTTTCCTAGCCATACGGCAATATCTGGATGAAGAAGATAAAATAGCTTTTTGGCTATCGGATGAGTAAAAACTTTCTTCATTCTTTTATATCCTAAATCCCCAGGACCTAATCCGTCGCCATGACCGATAAAGAACTTCTGGTCGTTGATGATAAAGGTATGTGGTTTTTTAAATAATTGAACACCAATTTCTTTTTCAAGATAATCGGTCATCCATAAGTCATGATTTCCTGTAAAGAAATAAATAGGAATTCCTTGGTCTGCGAATTGGGCTAATTTACCTAGGGTTCTTACAAAACCTCTCGGTACTACTTCTTTATATTCAAACCAAAAATCAAATAGATCTCCTAATAAGAATAATGCACCGCAGTCAGGTTGGATATCGTTTAACCATTTCACGAAAATCTTTTCACGCTTTGCAGATTCTTCATCGGTTGGTGCGCCTAAGTGTTGATCCGATGCAAAGTAAACTTTTTTATCGTCCTCTAAATGGATGCTTATTGATCGCTTGCTATCCATTGTCCAAAGGAGTTTTCAGTTTCATATAATTTAAGAGAAGCCAATTGTACGTGATCTGGTAGTCTTTTTTGAATTTTATCAGCAAAATCTATCAACATATTTTCACACGTAGGTTGGTAGGAAGTGAAAATCACATGATGACCACTTTCCTTTAATTGATTACCTAGTGCTCTATGCGTTGTATTTTCGTTTAAAAGTACTGCATGGTCTAATTGATCCACAATCTCTTCATTCACTATTTTCTTTAAATCACCAAAATCCATTACCATACCCAATTTTGGATTATTTGCATCCTCGATGGGCCTTCCCTTAATAGTTACAAAAAGTTTATAGGAGTGTCCATGAATATTTTTACATTTACCATCATAACCATACAAGGCATGTCCAGTCTCAAATGTAAATATTTTGGTAAGTCTAATTATTTGATTCATACTGCAAAAATAGAAGTTTTATTATAAATGATAGGTTTATTAGATTACATTTTACCATATAGGTGTTTACACTGCGATCGTATATTGCCAAATAAGGAAGTTCCGCTCTGTGTTTCTTGTTTAGAAAGCATGCCATTCTCTCACGAGAAAATTTCAAGAGAAACTGAAACAGCACAACCATTTTTAGCATCTATACAATTTATAGGGGCGGCTAGTATTTTAAATTATGAATATGGTAATGCGGTACAGAAATTAATTCATGCTAATAAATATTACAATCAACCTCAAACAGGAACTTTTATAGCTACGCTAGCTCAATCAATATTAGTCAATTTAGATGTTGATGTAGTTACATTAGTTCCAGTGCATCCTAAAACTAGAAGAAATCGAGGTTACAATCAAGTTGAGGTTTTTGCAAAATCCATAGCTCAAGAGCTTGGTGTGGGATTAGAGGGGGAAATGCTAAAAAGAACCAAGCGACGTAGCTCACAAACCCATAAGAATAAGGCACAACGTATCAAATCCCTCACAGGATCCTTTGAAGCTTCAGAAATTTCTAAAGAATACAAGTCTATATTACTCGTGGATGATGTGATGACCACAGGCTCCACCCTTAGAATATGTCTAGAAGCAATTGCGCAAAAATCAAATGCCACTGTATGTATCATTACAATGGCAAGAGCAATTTAAATTTTTTAATTCAATCTTAATTAGATTCTTGATAGATTATCTCATCATTTTCATTGGTGAAATGTAATTCAAGATATTTAAAAGCATCTCGAGGCATTATTTTGATAGGGATTTTATACTTCCAAGCCCATTTTTTCCTTTTAGATGGGATACCTTGTTTCAGGTAAGCCGCCACAAACGGGTGCATATGAATGGTTAGTTTAGTTGCTTTACCAGCTTCTGCAATCTCCTTTACTTTTGCCTCTATCTTATCCATCATTACAATAGGTGCTTCTACCTCACCATTTGCATTAGGATTAGATTCTTGCGTTTTAATGTTTACCTCTGGTCTTACTCGTTGACGCGTAATTTGTACCAGTCCAAATTTACTAGGAGGTAATACCTTATGTTTAGCGGTGTCGCGAGCCATTTCTTTTTTCAAATGATCATAGAATTTCCTCCTATTCTTGGCGTCGCGTAAATCAATAAAATCCACGACCACAATACCTCCCATATCACGTAGTCTTAATTGTCTAGCAATTTCAGAAGCCGCTTTCATGTTTACCTCTAGTGCACTTTGTTCTTGTGTATCTTTTGTTCCTTTAATATTACCAGAATTTACATCTATTACGTGTAGTGCTTCTGTGTGTTCAATTACAAGGTAGGCTCCTTTTGACTGTGGGATATTCACATTAATACCAAAAGATTGTTTGATTTGCTTTTCGATATTAAAATGCTCTAATATCGGCGTTTGTTTACTGTAGAAAGTTACGATTTCCTCTTTTCCAGGAGCAATCACCTTTAATAAAGCTTTAATTTCTTTTTCAAGCTCCTTATCATCCACGTGAATTTTCACATAATCATCAGAAAACTTATCTCTTAAAATTCCAGATGCACGGCTCATCTCCGTATGAACACAGATAGGTAAATCTCTGGCCTTTAAGTTTGAATAGATAGACTTCCATTTAGTAACGAGATCTTCTAAATCCTGATGAAGTTCTGCAACTTTTTTACCTTCTGCAACAGTTCTTATAATCACGCCAAATCCTTCTGGACGTATGCTTTCAATAAGCATCGTCAAACGATCGCGTTCCTTTTTATCTTTAATTTTTTGTGAGATAGATACTTTATCATAAAAAGGTACTAGGACCAAATATCTACCAGCAATAGATATCTCAGAAGTTACACGAGGTCCTTTGGTAGAAATAGGTTCTTTTACAATTTGCACAAGCGTATTTTGGCCAGGTTGTAAAACCTCTTCCATCTTACCGTTTTTAGCAATTTCACTTTCTGCTCTAAATTTTTTTAAAAGATGCGTTTTGAATTTGCCAGACCGGACAATTTGAATATAAGTTAATAGGGACTTTATATGTGGACCTAAATCATGATAATGTAAAAATGCGTCTTTTTCTGCGCCAATACCTACAAATGCGGCATTCATTCCTGGGGCTAATTTTTTAATTTTAGCCAAATAGATATCACCCACATTATACTTCTGGGTAAGTTGGTCTTGGTGAAACTCCATCAAACGGCCATCTTCCAGTAATGCGATTTTAACCAGATTATCTGTAGTACTGATTACTAATTCCTTCTCCATTACATTGTGATTCAATCTAAAAATGCACCTGCCTTTTCAGGTGGTGCATTAATGGTACGTTTATAAATAACGTAATTATTTTTTCTTTTTGTGTCTGTTCAATCTTTTTCTTTTCTTTCTCTTGTGTGTCGAAACCTTATGTCTTTTTCTTTTCTTTCCGCTTGGCATAATTATACAATTTATTAGTTAATTTTTAGTCTTCTACTTTTACGTTTTCCTTCACATTATTTACAAAACTTTTAGATGGTTTAAAAGCTGGAATGTTGTGCGCAGGTATTATGATAGATTTATTTTTTGAAATATTTCTTCCTGTTTTCTCTGCACGGGTTTTGATGATAAAAGACCCAAAACCTCTCAAATACACATTTTCCCCGCTAACCAATGCTTTTTTCACCTCTTCCATAAAAGCCTCTACAACGTGTTGTGTATCGTTCTTCTCTAAACCTAACTCACTTGAAATGTTAGATACTATTTCTGCTTTAGTCATTTAAATTTATTTAATTTGTTTTTTAACAAGGAGTGCAAATATATGTAATAATAATAGATAAACCATACTAATTTAATATTTATGTCATTCATACACTTGCTATTAAACTGGTATTACACACATCAAAGAAAGCTCCCGTGGAGGGAAAATATAAATCCGTATTCCATATGGTTATCAGAAATCATATTACAGCAAACCCGTGTGAATCAGGGAATGGCGTATTTTATAAAGTTTTCAGAGACATTTCCAACAATTCATGATTTAGCTGGAGCAGAAGAACAAAAAGTTTTAAATTTATGGCAAGGGTTGGGATATTATTCCCGTGCTAGAAATCTACATAAGACTGCTCAAATTATTGTAAAAGATTATCATGGGCAATTTCCTCAGAGTTTTCAAGAATTAAAGAAGCTACCAGGAATCGGCAATTACACCGCCGCTGCAATAGCCTCAATTTGTTTTGATGAAAAAGTGCCAGCGATAGATGGAAACGCTTATCGGGTATATGCCAGAGCTTTTGGATTAGAAAAGGATATCAGTGACTCCAATGCGTGGAAGTATTATTTTGAATTTGCCCAAAAGATAATGCCATCTGAAAACCCAGGAGATTACAACCAAGCCATCATGGAACTTGGTGCAACCATTTGTTTACCAAAATCACCCACTTGTATGTTCTGTCCCTTGCAGAAGGATTGTGTAGCATTTGCAGTGGATAAAATTAATTTATTACCCATCAAAACCAGAAAAGTAAAAGTGAAAAAGAGGTATATTCATTATTACTTCATTCATTATAAAGACCAATTTTTAATAGAAAAAAGAATAGGAAAAGATGTCTGGAAAAATATGTATGATTTCCCAAAAGAAGAATTGGAGGGGGTGGATGCAGAAATCCAGAAATTCAATGATTTGAATCCGAAATTTGATTATAAAATCAAGCATATCCTTACCCATAGACAGTTATTTATATCCTTTTATCAGATTAAAATTGATAATGAAACTATCTTTAAGAATTTAAGCCAACATTATAATATTATTACAGCAAATGACATAGAAACCCATCCATTTCCAAATCCTGTGGCAGATTATTTAGAACAGTATTTTAAGGTCTGATTTTTGAATAATGTCTGTTCAATAAACAAAAAATTATGCATTACAGAGAATTAGGAAAAGGTGAAACTGTCGTTTTATTACATGGGTTTTTAGAAAATCACAAAATGTGGAATGAATTTGCAACAATTTTATCTAAAGACTATCATCTCATTATACCAGATTTACTAGGGCATGGTGATACCCCGACTGCATCTGAAAAGCATACCATGGAGATGCAGGCGGAACATGTTATCAATATTTTAAATCATAAAGAAATAGAGTCTGCAACTTTCATAGGACATTCCATGGGTGGGTACATCAGTATGGCCATTGCCAGAGATTACCCAGAGAAAGTGAAAGGTATTTGTCTATTCTTTTCAAATACTTTACCAGATACGGATGAGA
>JBPCUN010000113.1:0-9333 GCA_051011115.1 Weeksellaceae bacterium | reverse complement strand
ACTGCAGATTTATTTTCTTTTTTTTCATTTTTAAGTTGTCTTATATTTAAAGTTCCATAAAAATAGGATGCAACAGAAGTGCATTTATTGCCTACTACACTTATCACAAATACCTTTTACCACCAAGTTTACATTTTCGGAAACAAAACCTTCAGGAACCTTGATTTGTGGTATTTTATGGTCTGTTAAGCAAATGGTTTCATTACAATTGTTACAATGAAAGTGTAAGTGTAAATCGGTTTTAATATCACAACTGCAACCTTGTTCGCAAAGGGCGTATTTGGTAATACCTGTACCATCGTCTATTTGATGTACAATATCATTTTTCTCAAAAGTTTTTATTGTTCTGTAAAGCGTTGTTCTATCTGCTTTTCCAAAAGCATTTTCAATATCACTTAAGGTTACTGCAACATTCTTTTCCGCAAGAAACTTATAAATTAGCAACCGCATTGCTGTTACGCGAATATCTTTTGACTCTAATAATTGTTCTATTCTTTCCATAATTAATGAGTGTGTTCTGCTTCTCCTTTTTTCATTTCTGCTATAAGGTAATATGCATTATTGTATGCAAATTTGGTATTAGCGGATACTTCTTCTGAAAAAGTAACTTCAATCCAATCTCCATCTTTTTCTCCAGTTATTACTTCTACAGGCTTAAAAGCCCAAATTTCACCTTCTTTTTCTATCGTAAAAACAAAAAATCTATCGCCATCTTTTACAATGGCACTTTCAGGCAATGCCTTTGTTAAAGCATTATCGGTTTGTATTCTTCCTTGAATGTACATACCTGGAATGAGATTACCTGATTTATTTTCTATTTCGGCGTGCACGTGAACCGCTTTAGGGTTGTCTTCAAAGGTTTTGCTTACCGAGTAAATCTCGGCCGTAAGTTCTGCATCTGGTATGGATTGAACACTAAAAGTTACTTTCTGCCCTTGTTTTACTTTATGTACATCTTTTTCAAACACCATTAAATCTGCGTGCACGTGATGTGTGTTTACAATCTCGAACAATTCAGTTTGTGGTTCTACATATTGTCCTGTCTTAACCTCGACTTTTTGCACAAAACCTTCAATGGGGCTTCGTAGCGGAATTTGTTGAGCGATACTCCCATTACGAACTGATGCTGTATTGATATTCAAAATTTTCAGTTGAGCTGCCAAACCATTTACTAATGCCGTTGAACCTTTGTATTCTGCTTCTGCCTTTTGGAAATTAGCACCAGATCCTACTCCTGCATCGTATAATTTTTTTTGGCGTTCGTAATTTTTATTTAAAAGTTCGCTATTAGTATAAGCGTTTAGGTAATCGGTCTGTAAGGCTATAATATTTGGATGTGACAAATAAGCCACTACCTTACCTTTTTCAACTTTATCGCCTTCAATTACTTTTATAGATGTTACGTTTGCACCTACTACAGAAGTAATTGCAGCTTTGCTTTGGGGTGGCACTTCCAATGTGCCGTTTGCCTCTACATAACCACTCATATTGCGTAAGCTCAACGTATCTATTTTCATTTTTAAGGCTTCAAACTGTTGTTGATTAAGTGTTACTTCGCCTTCTTCGTGGTGGTCTTCATTTTCACTGGTTTGTTCTGTTTTATCGTGAGAATGTCCATCATTTTCTGAATGGTTTTCTTTATTGCCACAAGACACCATAAAAAGTGTTGCGAAAATAACGGCGATATATTTATATGATATTGTTTTCATTTTATTATTGGTTAAAATATTGTAATTGAAACGTACTTTCTAAATAATTGATTAAAGCGTTTTGAGCTTCCAGTTCTGACTGTACAGCTTCTTTTACCAATTGTGTAAAGGTGGTATAATCTATTTCTCCTTCCTTATACGCCAACAACGCTCCTGATTTCTGGTCTTTGGTTAACGGTAACACTTGTGTTTCGTAAAATTCCCAAGACAGTTTCCATTTTAAATAATTTTCTTTTGCTTGTGCATATTGTGATTGTAATTCTTGTTTTTTGAATAACAAATTACTTTCTGCAATAGCTTTGTCAATTTTTGCCGATTTAATTCGGGCTTTGTTTGAACCTGACAGGAATGGAATGGAAATTCCTGCTTGATAGGTATAAAAACCTGAATTACCATTAACTTTTTGTAAACCACCTTGAAGGTTCAATTTCGGTAAATTATCGGCTTTTGCCGCCCTTAATTCTGCTTCGGCGACATTAAGTTGATTTTCTGAAACAGTAACCATTGGATGTTCATTTATTGATAAGTTATTAGTTTCAATCGCTGCAATGTTTTCCCATTCATCTGATACGGTATAAATTTCGTCTTCAAACAACCAAAGATTTAACTGTTGGATGGCTATGAGGTAATCCCTGTATGCCTGTGCTTTTTTATTCTGAATTTGAAACACTTGGTTTTTAGCTGCTGAATACTCCAATTTAGAAATGGCTTCCACTTCAAAGTTCAGCTTAACTGCTTGTTCAAAATTACCATAGATGGAATCAAGCTCTTTGTACAACTGAAAGTTTCTCATAGACTGATAACATTTTGCCCACGCTTTTTTCACTTCCAGTTCTACCTCCAATTCAGATAATTGCAATGCTTTTTGAAACAACTCAATGCGTTGTTGTTGCAGTTTTCGTTTTGCTCCGATTCCAAACACATCCATATTTGATTGTTCAACACCGACCATTGTGTAGATTCCTGTTCCATCTTTCACTTCTTCACCTCCTGTAAAGATTTGAGTAGAACCAAAATCATATGCTGTGGATTTTAGGTTTTCTTGTTTGGTAACTTCCAATTGTTTTTGCTTCAATATTGGATAGTTCTTTTTAGATAAGGCAACAGCTTCGTTCAACGAAATTTTAGGCAAGGTATCCGTGATTTGTTGTGCATTACTTCGAGTTGAAAACACAAACATTAAAACCAGTACTGCGGTTGCACTCACTACTTTTTTGTTCGGCTTTAACCTAAAGTTCTTATTCTCTACCCAATGATATAAAATAGGCAATACAAATAAGGTGAGTAATGTAGAAGTCAATAATCCGCCAATAACTACCGTTGCCAACGGACGCTGTACTTCTGCACCTGCCGATGCTGAAACAGCCATTGGTAAAAAGCCCAATACATCTGTAAAAGCAGTGAGCATAATGGGGCGTATTCTTCGCTTTGTGCCTTCCAAAATCCGTTCTTTTAAATTGATAACACCTTCTTCTTTCAATTCATTTAAGCCACTTATCATTACCAAGCCGTTTAATACGGCCACGCCAAACAATACAATAAAACCAACACCTGCCGAAATGCTAAAGGGCATATCTCGTAGCCACAACGCCACCACACCACCTATGGTAGCCATTGGAATAGCAATGTATATCATTAAGGTTTGTGGTACTGATTTTAAAGCAAAGTATATCAGTACGAAAATAAGTAGTAAGGCAATAGGTACTACGGTTTGTAAGCGGTTACTGGCTCGTTCCAAGTTTTCAAAAGCACCACCATAACGGATAAAGTAACCTGAAGGCAGTTCCAATTGTGCATCTAATTTTTCTTTGATTTCGCCCACCAAAGATTTTACATCACGCCCTCTTACATTGACACCTACATAGGTTCTTCTGTTGGTATTGTCCCTGCTTATTTGCATAGGTCCTGCTTTATAAGATATATCAGCTACTTCACGAAGTGGAATTTGTGCCCCTGAAGGCAAATTGATAAACAGATTTTGAATATCTGATATATCCTTACGGTTGTGTTGATTTAAACGAACTACCAAATCAAACCGCTTTTCGCCTTCAAAAATAACGCCTGCATTTCCTCCTGCAAATGCCGATTGCACCATTTTGTTAAGTGTGTTGATTTGCAGTCCATATTGGGCCAACTTATCTCTACTATAGTTTATAGTCATTTGAGGCAGACCTGTTGTGGCTTCGGCTTTCATATCACCGATACCTGGTGTTCCTGCAATTATTTTTGTTATTTCTTCTGCCTTTTGAGATAAGACCTCGATATCTTCGCCGTACAACTTAATGGCAATATCTTCCCGCACCCCTTCAAGCAACTCATTAAAACGCATTTCTATGGGTTGGGTAAATTCATAATTGACTCCAGGGATAATTTCAACAGCTTCTTTCATTGCTTCAATAAGCTCATCTTTTGACTCTACCGTAGTCCATTCACTTTTAGGTTTTAGTATTACAAATACATCTGCTAAATCCATAGGCATTGGGTCTGTTGGTATTTCAGCCACACCGATTCGACTAACTATTTTTTCAACTTCGGGAAATTTTGCCTTTACAATCTGCTCAATTTTGGTAGTGGTTTCTACGGTTTCAGACAATGAACTACCAGGTTTTAAAATGGCGTGGAATGCAATGTCACCTTCATCGAGTTGCGGAATAAACTCGCCTCCCATTCGGGTAAACATAAAGACTGTTACCGCAAATAGTGCCACAGCAATTCCTACAATTAATTTGCCTTTTAGAAGGGCTTTTTCCAATAAAGGTTTGTACTTATTTTCAACCCAATGCACAAATTTATCACCATAAGATAATTTATCATTTTTTGGTGTTCTCAATACCAAAGCAGACATCATTGGTACGTAGGTAAGACACAAAACCATAGCTCCAATCATTGCGAAAATAAAGGTCAATGCCATTGGTTTGAACATTTTCCCTTCAATACCTTGTAAGGCTAAAATGGGAAGAAACACAATAAGTATAATCAACTGACCGAAAAAGGCTGCATTCATCATTTTTTTTGAAGCTGACGCTGCTACTTCATCACGTTCTTTGGCAGTTATTTTTTTCTTTTTAAGTACTTGGGAAGCGATAAGGAATACAGTAGATTCTACAATAATCACTGCGCCATCTACAATAATTCCGAAGTCTATAGCTCCTAAACTCATCAAGTTTGCCCAAACATCAAAAACATTCATCAATATAAATGCGAATAGCAGTGATAATGGAATGGTAGAGGCTACAATTAAACCACCTCGCCAATTACCCAACAAGAAAATAAGGACGAAAATAACGATTAAAGCCCCTTCAATAAGGTTTGTAGCAACCGTTGATGTCGTTTCTCCAATTAACTTACTTCTGTCTAAAAGAGGTTCAATAATAACACCTTCTGGTAACGATTTTTGTATTTCAACCATTCGCTCTTTAACATTGGCAATCACATCATTTGAATTTGCTCCTTTAAGCATCATTACCAAGCCACCGACAACTTCTCCTTCGCCGTCTTGTGTTAATGCTCCGTAACGAATGGCTGAACCAAATTGAACCGTTGCTATATCACCAATGGTAATAGGCACATTATTAATGGTTTTTACCGTTATCCTTTTGATGTCGTCTAAACTTCTTACCAATCCTTCACCTCTTATAAAATTAGCCTGATGGTTTTTTTCTATATAAGCACCTCCCGTATTTTCATTATTAGCTTCAAGGGCTTCAAATACATCTGAAATGGTAATGCCTATAGATTTAAGCTCGTTAGGGTCTACAGCTACCTCATATTGTTTTATTTTACCACCAATAGCGTTGACCTCGACAACACCAGGAACCATTGCCATTTGACGTTGTACAATCCAGTCTTGCATTGTACGCACATCTGAAATGGAATATTTACCTTGATATTCTGGTTTTACTTTTAATGTGTATTGGTATATCTCTCCAAGACCTGTGGAAATAGGTCCCATAGTAGGTTCTCCAAAACCCGCAGGAATTTGTTCTTTTACTTCGTTGAGTTTTTCAGCAACCAATTGTCTCGGAAGATATGTACCCATATCATCATCAAATACAATGGTTACTACTGACAGACCAAAGCGTGAAATTGAGCGAATTTCTTCCACATTGGGCAAATTACTCATTGCCACCTCAACAGGATAGGTAACTATTTGCTCGATATCTTCGGTGCCTAGATTTGGCGATTGGGTTATCACCTGTACCTGGTTGTTGGTAATATCCGGAACGGCATCTATGGGTACTTTGGTCATACTCCAGATACCCGCTCCAATAATGGTAAGCGTTAGCAAACCTATAATGAATTTATTATTGATTGAAAAATCAATGATTTTATTAATCATAGAAAATGTTTTTAATTCAGTTAAACTTTTCGGTACAATTCTGATATAGAAAATAGAATTACACGAAATGAAAAGAACCGTTTAGGTTCAAAATCGGATATAGCTATCCTGTAAAAAACTGAATTAAACTTGTGGAGGCTGGAAAGGGGATTCCAAGTATCTGGAAGTGAAGTTTACTTTATGTAAATTATACTGTTTTTTCTCTTCAAATTTAAGTTGATTGGTTATAGCCAAAGTGTTGTTCGCTATAATTAATACCAAAGGGTGACAACATTGATTATGAGAATGAACAGGTGTATTTTCCTTATCTGGGCTATGGTGGTGCTCTTCATTTTTAGCATCGTTGTCAGTGTAATTTTCAATTACACATTTAAGGAAAGAGTCTCCATAAACTTTATGGTCTTGATAATGGGAAATAACACTTGAAATTTCTTTAATTGGCCCACAAAAGTCCATATCTGTGCTAATCCCTTGAAAAAGGAACACTATAGACATAGATATGGATAAGAATATTTTCATATAATTTAGACAAAAATATAAATTATTTAATGCAATTGGATTGCAAAAGTCGTTTCCTGATTTTTTTATTCGGTCTTTGAGCGTTGGCAGAAAACAGCTCTTTTATTTTTTAGGTGTTGGCTTTTTGCGGTTAAAAAAATAAATGTGCTGTTTGTGCGGTTGGCATTTAATCTCAAATGTTCAATTTCAGCACGATTTTCGCATTATACACAACGGTTACGTATAAGTGCAGTTACGGACAAATTTAGCGAAAAATTTCAAACGAGGCACAGACTTTAGCAATTCCGAGTGGATTCGGACGTAGTCGAATCCGGCGTAATTGCGGTTATATATTGTGTACGTTGCACAACTCAAATATACAGAAAAAAATTATTAATAAAAACCTTTCTTTTTCTTGTGTAATTCGCTGTAATTCAATAGATTTATATATGCAAGAAAAGAAAAAATTCACACCGAACGCTCATCAACTTTTTAGGCATGCGTAAAGTAAATACCAGGGGCATCCAACAAGCCAATAAATGTATGCTGATGGCAGCCACGGCTTTTAACCTGAAGAAACTCCTTAAATATGCACAAAAACCACCAAAAAGTTGTGCAAATCTGATGAAAATTGCTACAAAAACAAGGGAGGGCCTACGCTTTTATCTCAACCTAATTTTAGGCTTGCATACTTGCCATTTAAGCAACTTAAAACTCTGAAAAAATTAGCAAATAACCCAAACTGCCAACTGAAATAAATGACTTAAATCGCTTCTATTGGCTTGGCTTATTTAGAATTTTGAGCAAAAATGGGGTTGTGCATCAGCTACCATTGTTGTGTGTAGTCTTTGTTTAAAATCTAACCAGTAATCCGCCACCCCAACCATATTGATTGTTGTAATTTACTTGAATAGAGAAATTTCGGGAAAGTATATATGATAGTCCAACAAGCCATTTGGTTTCATCTTCGTAGTCCATTTCGTCGTTAAAATCATTAACCCATCCAAAATCTGCTCTATACTCATACTCTCCCTCCAAAAATATTCTTGGAAAGAGCAATAACTCCCTATCAAGCCTAATACGTGGACGCAATTGATGGTCGATACTCAAATCAACGATGAACATATAGGGCGTAAAATATTTGATACCTGCCAACCCAACTGTATTAATATCATCAAATGAATCAGGACTTTCATTTTCAGCATTTACACCAATATACAAGCGAACCCAATCATTTAAATATCTATTGTAGTTCACTTCAATTTCTGCATTTTCTTTGTAATCGAATTCTGCCCTCAATTCAAATTCATTTCTAATGTTGCTTGACATAAGCATCAATTCATTAAAATTTGAGCCTAATCGAGCCATTCCCCAATTATAGTAGCGATTAGTTTCGTGGATTATCTTTTCAACAGGAAACGCTTCCATTCTTTTATCTCGTGGAGTGTCATAGCCAAAAATACGTGTCATTCCGCTCATCATATGATACAGTACGTGGCAATGAAAAAACCAATCTCCGTACTCCTCATTGTAAAACTCAATGGTCAGCTCTTGCATTGGGGGCACATTTACTGTGTGTTTTAGTGGCGACCTCTCACCATTCTTGTTGACGACCCTAAAAAAATGACCGTGCAAATGCATTGGGTGGTGCATCATCGTAAGGTTGTTGAGTGTAATACGTGTTACTTCTCCTTTTTTGATTTTAATTTTATCGGTCTCGGCCAATGGAACTCCGTTCATACTCCATATGTATCGATTCATATTTCCCGTAAGGTTTAGCAACAGTTCATTAACTTTTGCATCTGTGGGAAAGGTTGTTGCTTCTTTCGCTTTTAAATAATCATAGTTGAAATAAGTTTTTCGAGTATCATAATCAAATGCTGAAGTATCCTTTTGCATCTTGTGTTGATGATGCATATGATTCTCCATTCCTCCCATATTCATTTCTTCCATTTTAGTGGAATCCTTTTTCTTCGAGCCATTCATTTTCATATCGTCTTCCATCTTCATATGGTCGTGGCTCATATCCATTTTCATCCCATACTTTTCTTTGAGGTACATTGGGTCTTTCTTTTTGGGATTAGATATGATTGATGGTGCGCCCATTTTCATATCCATTTTAGCCATTTGTTGCATCATCGAAATTTTATCAGGTCTGTCGATAACCTTTGCACGAATTAAATTGCCTTTACCCAATTGAATGGATGTGTGTCCCGAACCATCTTGTGCGGTTGCTGTAATTTCTAATGTTCCATCGGGAATTGTAACGACAACATCGTATGTTTCGGCTATTGCAAAAAGAAACCGGTCTTTAGAAACTGGTTGTACATCCAAACCATCGCTCGATACAATCTGTGGATTGCCACCTCCAAAGTCCATCCAAAAATAAGTGGATGCCGAAGCGTTGATAAAGCGTAGTCGCACCTTTTCTCCTGCATTGAAATTGGGATATTTCGCTGTATCCATGCCATTACTTAAAAATGCAGGGTAGTAAATGTCGGCAATATCTGCACCTTCCATACGGTCTCGCCACATTTTCAGTTGAGCGCCAAATGCTCCTCTTGCTATCGCTCTGCTTAATGGTACTGCTGTTCCTTTTTTGACCTGATACCATTCGTTGCCTCTTTTCAGATTTCGTAATACGTTTTCCGATTTTTCATTTGTCCAATCCGATAGTACAATTACCAACTCTTTTTCGTATTCCAATAATTTTTCTTTAGGTTGAATTACTATGGAACCATAAACCCCTTTTTGCTCCTGAAGCATCGTATGCGAGTGGTACCAATA
>JBPCUN010000112.1:0-24844 GCA_051011115.1 Weeksellaceae bacterium | reverse complement strand
CACCTCAATCTCCCTACAGAAATTAAATTCCAAAATAACAACAAAATCTCCTATCTTTATAATGCACAGGGGATCAAGCGAGCTAAAATCATTATGGAGCAAGGGAGACGAAGTATAACCGATTATTTATCAGCCTTTCAATACAAGGATGATGTTTTAACGTATATACAACATGCAGAAGGATATATCAATGTAGAACAACGCTCAAAAATTGATGATTTACCAGATTTGCCACCAAATTTTCCGATTAATCCAGGTTTCCCGACTGATCCAAGATTTCCTATTTTGCGTTTTAATCAAACACCCGTAAACGATATGGGAGCAGTAAGACCTATCTATGATGGAGGTGGTTTAGAAACAAGTGATGAATTTAATTATGAATTTGCTTATGTTTATCACTACAAAGATCACTTGGGTAATATCAGATTAAGCTATACAGATAAGAACGGTGATGGCAAAATCTCTGATTACACCAACGAGATTATAGATGAGAATAATTATTATCCATTTGGCTTAGAGCATGAAGGGTATAATGGGAAAGAAAGTGATTATAAGTATAAGTATCAAGGACAAGAGAGACAAGATGAGCTTAATTTAAACTGGGATAGTTTTAAATGGCGTAACTATGACTATGCTTTGGGTAGGTTTATGAGTGTTGACCCGTTAGCGCAGGAATACAGTTATCAAAGTCCTTATAACTTTAGTGAAAATAGGGTTGTTGATGGGAGAGAATTGGAAGGGTTAGAATATGTATCTGTTCATCATTATGCCAATGGTTCAGTTGCCAAAACAGAATACTATAAAATGAGTAATAGCCAAGTAAAAAGTTTAGGTGGTACGCCTGCGGGTATTCACAACTCTGTTCCGTATGGATCACAAGGAAGGGGAGTAGTTCACTATTATTATAATGAATCTGGTAATAAAATTGATAATCGTACAGGTTGGGAGATGAGACAAACAGGTGGTGATTCCGACCTAAAATATCATGGATTATACTCAGGACCAGGTTCTATTACTAAGGACGGGGTTCATTATAACTTTGATGCACAACCAATAGATTTAGCAGATGCTATTGCCAAGAGACATGATATGGATTATGCAGATGTGGCAGGGGATGACTATGCTAATTTTCTTGAAGATACTAGAACACTTCAATCAGATTTAGATATGGTTCAAAGATTAGACGATTACGCAAATCCTTTCAAAACTGTTCAAGGAATTGAAAAACCTATAAGGACATCTTTTTCAACCGAAATGGATGGCTCAACATTAGGACAAAGGATTGTAATTCAAGCATTGGCTACATATAAGCAATGGAAGATTGATAATAATCTTGGAAATAATGATGTGTATAAAGATAACAGAGATGCTTTTTCAAAACAAAACCCAGCAACAGCTGAAATCATTGATTTAATAAAACCATAATAAATGATGAAGATAAAAACGAATATCTGTTTTGTCGCTATAACCATTTTTTTGACTTTGCTTGGATGCTCAATTAAATCCAAAGAAAATATAGTCTTAACAAGAGATTATATTATCAACCCCAGTTGGAATGAAGTCAATAATACTTTGATAGTTTATAGGATGAAATTAAAAGACAGCACCCAAACTATTGATTTAACTGACCCTTCTGAAGCAGAACTTTTTAATGGGTTGGTTGAGGATTCAAGTTTTTTATATCATACCAGAATTAGATATAACGGTGAAGATTTCACTAAACGGAAAGTCTATTTTAATAAATATAATGGTTTTAGATGGTGTGATTCAAATAATATGCATTCAGATTGTGAAAAAAGAACACTTGAACAATTAAGACAAGAAACATGGTACGTGTTTTATGGTTTATCCAGCATTCATACAACAGCGTATTATGCATATTTTGACAGCTCTGACAGTCTATATCTATTCAGAGTAGGTATGATGACTAATTATTAACTATACGCTTGTTTAGCTCTAACATTCTCCAAGTAATTTCTATTTTTTTTTCTCAGAATTTAAAATAAGGGCTTCGATCCGTATCAGATGCAACAGGTTCCATAAAAGGGTTTAATAATGGTGTTGATCAATCTACAGAATATACCTATGATGTTAATGGGAATATGATCAAGGACGCCGACAAGGGTATCACCCAAATACAATACAACCACCTCAACCTCCCCACAGAAATAAAATTCCAGAATGGCAACAAAATCACCTATCTTTATAACGCACAGTGAATCAAGCGCGCTAAAATCATTATGGAGCATGGAAGACGAAATGAAATTAATTATTTATCAGCCTTTCAATACAAGGATGGTGTTTTAGCCTATATACAACATGCAGAAGGGTATATCAATGTAGAACGACGCTCAAAAATTGATGATTTACCAGATTTGCCACCAAATTTTCCGATTAGACCTGGTTTTCCTACTGATCCAAGATTTCCTATTTTAGTAACAAACGGAACACCCGTAAACGATATGGGAGCAGTAAGACCTATCTATGATGGAGGTGGATTGCAACGGAGTGATGAATTTCATTATGAATTTGCTTATGTATATCACTACAAAGATCACTTGGATAATATCCGTTTAAGCTACACAGATAAAAATGGTGATGGCAAAATCTCTGATTATACCAACGAGATTATAGATGAGAATAATTATTATCCCTTTGGCTTAGAACATGAGGGGTATAATGGGAAGGAAAGTGGTTATAAATATAAATACCAAGAACAAGAGAGACAAGATGAACTTGGTTTAAACTGGGATAGTTTTAAATGGCGTAACTATGACTATGCTTTGGGTAGGTTTATGAGTGTTGACCCGTTAGCGGAGGATTATGTTTATAATAGTACCTATGCCTTTCAAGAGAACAAAATGGGAATGGGCAGGGAGTTGGAGGGATTGGAATTAGAAGTGTTTGATTGGTTAGAAGAGAAAGCTGTTGAAGCCACTGATTATATTAAAGAAAATATTGTTGTTGAAGCAAAAATAAAAGGATCAATTGGAGTTCAAGCAGGAATTAAAACGGCAATAGGTAGGGTTGAAGGAGGTATAATAACTGCGGAGATAGGAACATTGGGGTATTCTACTTCAAAAGGAAATATTTCCGAAGCAGGTGATGGCAAAGGCCATAATTTCGCAGGAATAGGAGGTAAAGTTCTTAGTGATAAATTATCAGCATCAGCAAAAGTTGATTATATAACTGATAGTATAATTCCACCAGAGGGTAGTGACTTAGGGGAATATTATGGGAGTGGGGAAAATGGTGAATGGCAATATGATGGTGGCGTTGGTCCAAATATTGGTATAGGCCCTAAAACTACTGATGGAACTGTTGCTAATACCTTAACATCAGGTCAATTAACACCACAAGCAAAATTAGAATGCAACTGTTTAACTTTAGAAGGTGGAGCTAAATTAATATTTGGTTTAGATATATCAATAAGTTTTGGATTTAAAAAGGATGAATAATAATTTAACTTATTATATTGTTAACAATAAAGGACTTGAAAATCTAATTCTCTATGATAATAAAAAAAGAGAGATTTATTTCTTCAAAAGAAAATCTAGTTGGTTTGTAAAGAAATATATTTCGATTTATGATAACCAGGATTTTTTATTATTAGAATATACTTATTTTGAAATATTTCTTTTGTGGATAAAAATTGTTAAAAATAATTTACAAAACTTTTCGGTTATAAGAAAAAATCCCTTTCAGTATAAATGTCTCTTAGACAATAAATATGTAATAGAGTTAACTATTAATTGGATATCTATACAAACACACTATTCCAATATTCTTTTAAATGGGAAAAAAATAGGTAAAATTAGTAGAGATATATTTACTTTAGGAATATCTTTTAAAATAGAGTTTTTTGAAAAATCTGAATTAATTGATCGAATATTAATTTTTATTTTAATGAATATGTCAAACAAAGAAATATGCGAATAATAATTTATATACTTACAATCATGTCAATTTTCTCTTGTTATGGGAATGTAACTTACACAAATGAAGACAGTGAAAAAGAAAAAGGATTGCGTATAGCCAATAAATTTTATGAGAGTAAAGACCTAATAAGTGAGCAAGATAGTTTGACTATAGCAAATTTATTAAGTAATGAATTTTTGGGAAAAGTTTCAAAAAACACAATGTTTAAAACATTGCAATCTCAAAGACAAAAATATGGAACTATAAAAGGTCAAGAACTATATTCATGGTCTACAGAAAGAAGAACTGGTAGTAATCCATATTGGGAATGCAAATTATCATTTCATGTTAAATATGAGAATGAAATAAGAGATGAAGATCTAATATTAATCAAGGATAATGACTCAATAAAAATTCTCTATTATGGAATTTAAACTTATTTTTCCATTTGACTGTACACTTCCCTTAAAACAGGGCTGTTTATATTTATAATACTTAAATTGAAAAATGACTATTTTTCTTTTGAGTAAAATAACGAAGCCTTACCCTATAAGTTATAAGCAAAGCCGGTGAAGGCTTTAATGTTTAGTCAGGTTTTCGCCTAGAAATTGCCTGTGGCTGAATTTAGCGTTGGCAAATTCAATTTTAGAAAGTTTGAGGTTGCTTAAGCAAAACGTTTTAAAACTTTGTAGGATTTTTGATGCTTTTTCTTCAAGGAAAAAGGAACAGTAATTAAAATTATTAAGCAAAAATATTATTTAAAGACATTCTATGTAGTGCATAGTTTGCTGAAAATCATTTCCTTAAACCTTATTCAATTTATTAGATGACTGGTTATTAACTTATTGCACTTTATAAAAATTAATGTCATTTTATTTTGTTAGACTAATCTAACTTATTAGTTTTGTAGACCTAACTTTGATGTAGTTATTAAAGTTATCATTTTAATAATCATAAAACAATCTAAATATGAAAATTGACAAGACATTACCCCAATTACCTTTTGATAAAAGGGCGTTGACGCCAATGATTACAGAGGAAACTTTTGATTATCATTATGGTAAACATCACGAGGCTTACGTGAAAAATCTGCAAGGTCTTATTCAAGACACACCATTAGAAGAGGAGAGTGTAGAGAGCATTATTAAAACAGCCCATGAACATCAAGATACAGGACTTTTTAATAATGCTGCGCAACATTGGAACCATAGTTTTTTCTGGAATTGTTTATCGCCCAGTGGTGGAAGTTCTCCTAAAGGTGATATCGCAAAACTCATTGAAAGAGATTTTGGGAGTTTTGAGGCATTCAAAGAAGCTTTCTCTACTACAGCTACAAAATTATTTGGTTCTGGTTGGGCGTGGTTGGCTCAAAATGAAGATAATAAATTAGAAATTATTCCAATGAAAGAGGCTTATACCCCATTGGTGCATGGTAAGAAACCCATATTGACTTTGGATGTTTGGGAACATGCCTATTATATAGATTATCGCAATGCGAGGCCAAAATTTGTGGAAGCCTTTTGGGAGATTGTCAACTGGGAATTTGCTAACGAAAATCTAAATAACGATGAGTGAAAATTGTATGAGCCACATCGAAAATTATTGGAAGAAATTAACCACACAGGCCAATGATTATTTTAATCAAGATAAATACACACAGGCGTTGAATATTTATCAAAATGCACTATACAGGGCAGAGGTTTTAAATAATCATATCTCTGATTGCGTAAGGTGTAAAATTCCATTTGTTCAAGTCTATATTATTTCTTGCAACAATCTAGCAAATACTTATCAAGAATTAGGAGAGCTAGAGAAGGCAGAAGAAATGTTGCGTAGAACCTTTTATTTTCTAATTCATATTGCTTCACAAGACGTGATTGATTTTGAGGAAATCCAAAGGGAAATAAAAAAGGTTGTTCTTAACTACACCCAATTCATGAAACAGAACAAAGTAGAAAATAATACGCAGATTGAGATTTTCAATACGTTGAAAGAAAAATTAATAGGTGAAAATTTAAGAGAATAATATGAAAGAATTTAACGTAACCATTAAACTTCTATCGAATATAAATTCTAAGAAGACAAGTGTATCTATCATTTTAATTAATGAATTAACCCAATTACACAATTTTGAATTTCCTGATAGGTTGCAGCAGAAGTTAGAAAAAGCAAGTTATGAGAGTAAAGCAAGGCTATGGCCCTTATTGTGCGAAGACCCTATTAAATATGTTATTTATGTTCCCAAGACACAACCTGAAGAATTACGAAGGATTGGGTCTATGCTATTTAATCAATTAAAAGAAGACAAAGAAGAGGCTATACATTTTGAACATTTTGATAATCTGAATAAAACTCAAATTTATGCACTTGTAGAAGGGTTGGTACTAAGTAGCTATGATTTTACTAAATATAAAAAGGAAGAATCTCCTCATAATATAGAAATACAAATAAGTGAGGAAGCGATGTCTGAATCTGATGCGCAAGAATTGAAAATACTTTCAGAAGCTACTGCACTTACCAAAACCTTAGTCAATGAGCCACCCAATTATATGGATGCAATACAATTTTCTAGAGAGGTAGAAGAGGCTGGTAGAAAATATGGTTTTCGCTCAGAAATCCTGCACCTAGAGCAGATAGAAGCATTAAGAATGGGAGGTTTGCTAGCTGTAAATAGAGGCTCTAAAATACCACCTACCTTTAATATAATGCACTATAAACCTAGCAATGCTATCAATGAAAATCCATTGGTTTTAGTAGGTAAAGGAGTCACTTTTGACACAGGAGGATATTCCCTAAAAACAGGTGGCATATGTCTACTATGAAAAGTGATATGGGTGGTGGCGCTGCTGTTTTAGGTGCTATCTCTGCCATTGCTGGTAACAAACTCCCATATTATGTAATAGGAATTGTCCCTGCTACAGATAATAAAATAGATAGTAATGCCTTGCTGGTAGATGATGTCATTACAACCATGAATAAAACAACTATAGAGGTGCAAAATACAGATGCAGAAGGACGGTTAATCTTATGTGATGCACTTACATATGCTAAAAGGTTTGATCCAGATTTAGTGATAGATATTGCTACGCTTACGGGAGCCTCTGCAGCTATAACGGGTCCTTTTGGTATCGCTGCATTAAGTAATAGTAAGGACAAAATTGATGATTTAAAGAAAATAGGCGAACAGGTGTATGAAAGATTATTACAGTTGCCCTTATGGGATGAGTACCAAGAATTGTTGAAATCTCCCATTGCAGATATGAAAAATATTGGAGGGCCTATTGGGGGAGCTAGTACAGCTGCTAAATTCTTAGAACATTTTACTGACTATGATTGGATTCACTTAGATATTGCGGGCGCAGCCTTTATCAAAGAACCTATACATTACAAACAAAAAGGAGCAACAGCAGTACCAGTTCGGCTATTGTACCATTATGTGAAAAGTAAGATATAATATCTCAAAACAACCAGTCACCTATAGTCACATTTAACTTTTTTCATGTTTCAAAATTTTACAATAAGCGTTATAGGTGGTTTGGTTTATATAGAAATCACTTCAACATACAACGATTAAAAAAGAGCATATAAAAATGAATGAACCAATTTTACAAGAAAATAAAGACCGATTTGTTATTTTCCCTATAAAACATGATGATATATGGCAATTTTATAAAAACGCAGAAGCTAGTTTTTGGACGGCAGAAGAAGTTGATTTATCTTCTGATTTAAATGATTGGCATCAGAAATTAAATGATGATGAACGTTATTTTATATCTAGGGTTCTGGCTTTTTTTGCAGCGAGTGATGGGATTGTCAATGAGAATTTAGCAATTAACTTCACACAAGAAGTTCAGTACCCAGAAGCACGTTTCTTCTATGGTTTTCAGATAATGATAGAAAACATTCATTCAGAAATGTATTCTCTCTTGATTGACACTTATGTAAACGACCCCAAAGAAAAAGATTTTTTATTACATGCCATAGATACCATTCCATGTGTTGGTAAAAAAGCAAATTGGGCGTTACGTTGGATATCTGAAGGTAGCTTTGCAGAAAGATTAATTGCATTCGCTGCTGTAGAAGGAATATTTTTCTCCGGGAGTTTCTGTTCTATTTTTTGGTTAAAAAAACGGGGTTTAATGCCTGGTTTAACTTTCTCTAATGAGATGATTAGTAGAGATGAAGGCCTACATTGTGATTTTGCTTGTTTACTTTATGTAAATCATTTAAAAAATAAATTACCAGAAGAAATAGTACAGCAGATTATAGCAGATGCTGTAGCCATAGAAAAAGAATTCGTTACCGATGCATTGCCCGTTCGCCTCATTGGGATGAATGCAGAATTAATGTGTCAATATATTGAATTTGTAGCAGATAGGCTCTTGGTTGCGCTAGGGTGTCATAAAATATGGAATGCCAATAATCCTTTTGATTTTATGGAATTAATTTCCTTACAAGGTAAAACTAACTTTTTTGAAAGACGTGTAGGGGAATATCAAAAATCTGGGGTTGCGCATGGTGCTCAAGAAAATGATGACATGTTTTCTATGGAAGAAGACTTCTAAATTAAAACGTGAATATGAAATTAGCCATTTATGGATATGGTCATACCGTATTAAAGAATAAAAGCCATAAAGTTAAACCCAATCATCCTCATTTAAAGGAATTAATTCAAAACATGTGGGAAACAATGGAAGCTGCAGAAGGTTGTGGATTAGCAGCACCCCAAATTGGCAAATCTCTCCAACTATTTGTAGCAGACAGTAAAATCATTTATGATAGCTTATCGCAAGAGAATAAGACGCTTTACTTTAAAGAAGGAGATCATGGTGTTAGAGATGTATTTATGAATATGGAAATCATGCATCATTCTTCAAATCAAATGTGGGAAGAAACAGAGGGCTGTTTAAGTTTACCCTCAATTTCTGGTAAAGTAATACGCCCTTGGGAAATTACAGTTCGGTATCAAAATCAAAAGTTTGAAACAATAACACAAACTTTTAGTGGAATGACAGCGCGGGTAATCCTACATGAGTACGATCATACGCAGGGTATTCTATACACAGATAGAATTAAAGGATTAGGAAAAAAACTTTTAGAATTTAAACTCAAAAAAATTCAAAATGGAAATATAGTTCCGCCTCATCAAATGAAATTTAAATAAACTATCAGCAACAAAAATATGTTTGTAACAAAGAGAAACGGAAAAAAAGAAGCAGTACAATTTGATAAAATTACAGCGCGGCTTCGCCATGTAAATTATGGTTTGGCTATCTCTGAAAATGATATTATAGAAATAGCCAAAAAAGTGATTCAAGGTATTTATGATAATGTAACTACTACAGAACTAGATAATCTTGCTGCAGAAACGGTGGCAGCATACACAACAATACATCCAGATTTTTCTACACTAGCGGCACGTATAGCAGTAAGTAATTTGCACAAAAACACCACAGAGACATTTTCAGAAACGGCTAAATTGCTTTATGAATATATAGATCCTATTACCAATACACATGCCCCTTTAATATCCCAAGAGGTTTATCAAATAACGGTAGATAATGCAGCAGAGATTGATAAGCATGTAATTGATAAAAGAGATTATGATTTTGATTTTTTTGGGTTCAAAACGCTGGAGCGATCTTACTTGATACGTACCAACGGAAAAGTTGCAGAACGCCCTCAACATCTTTTTATGAGAGTGGCACTCGGAATTCATAAAACCGATATCCCAGCGGCTATAGAGACTTATAATTTAATGAGTGAAAAATGGTTTACACATGCCACGCCAACGTTATTTAATGCTGGAACACCAAAACCACAAATGTCATCATGCTTTTTATTAAGTATGACAGAGGACAGTATAAATGGGATATTTGATACCTTAAAACGTTGCGCGCTCATTTCACAATCGGCAGGTGGAATAGGTTTGCATATTCATAATGTCAGATCTACAGGCAGTTATATTAAAGGTACAGGAGGTATATCTAATGGTATTATCCCTATGTTAAAAGTTTATAATGACACAGCTCGGTATGTAGATCAAGGGGGTGGGAAAAGAAAAGGTGCTATCGCTGTTTATTTGGAACCGTGGCATGCAGATATATTTGAATTCATAGATATAAGGAAAAATCATGGTAAAGAAGAAATGAGAGCTAGAGATTTATTTCCAGCCTTATGGATCCCAGATTTATTTATGAAACGAGTAGAATCTAATGGTCTCTGGTCTTTGTTTGACCCTAATGAAGCAAAAGGTTTATCAGAGGTGTACGGAGAAGCTTTTGAAACATTGTATCATCAATATGAAAAGGAAGGGAAGTTTAAAAAGCAAATCAAAGCTAGAGAGCTATGGACAGCTATATTAGAAGCTCAAATAGAAACTGGAACACCTTACATATGTTACAAAGATGCCGTGAATGAGAAGTCTAATCAAAAAAATATTGGAACGATTCAAAGTTCAAACCTGTGTACAGAAATCATGGAATACACCAATAAAGATGAGGTAGCCGTATGTAATTTGGCATCCTTGGCATTACCAAAATTTGTGAAGGATGGTGCTTTTGATTTTCATAGACTATATGAAGTTACTAAAATAGTAACCCGAAACTTGAACAAAGTTATCGATAATAATTATTATCCAATTCCAGAGACGGCGTTCTCCAACTCAAAGCATCGTCCTATTGGTTTAGGAGTACAGGGTTTGGCAGATGCATTTTTACTTTTAAGATTACCTTTTGAGAGCGAAGAAGCGAAACAATTAAATAAAGATATTTTTGAAACCATCTATTTTGCTGCATTAGAATCATCTATGGAGCTTGCCCAAAGGGATGGGTCATATAAATCATTTCAAGGCTCACCATTGTCAAAAGGCCAATTTCAATTTGATTTATGGCAAGTTTCCCCTTCAAAACGATGGGATTGGGATGATTTACGCGTAAAAATAATGAAGTATGGCGTTCGAAATTCATTATTACTTGCTCCCATGCCAACTGCATCTACGTCTCAAATTTTAGGAAATAATGAGTGTTTTGAGCCCTATACAAGTAATATTTATACAAGGCGTGTTTTGTCTGGTGAGTTTGTTATTGTCAATAAACATTTATTGAGGGATTTGCATGAATTAGGGATTTGGAACGGAGCATTAAAGAACAAATTAATAGCTGAAAATGGTTCTGTTCAAAATATTCCAGAAATCCCTGCAGAACTTAAAGAATTATATAAAACGGTATGGGAAATAAAACAGAAAACCATTATAGATATGGCAGCCGATAGAGGTGCTTTTATTTGTCAATCGCAATCGCTTAATCTTTTTATTGCAGATCCAACTATGGCTAAACTCACATCAATGCATTTTTATGCTTGGAAGAAAGGATTAAAAACTGGAATGTATTATTTGAGAACTAAATCCGCTGTAGATGCTATTAAATTTACGGTGGACATGAATTATAAAAATACCCCAGGAGATGAAGCAACATGTTCAATAGACAATGAAAATTGCTTAGCCTGCGGAAGTTAAATTTTAGACAAACTATATAAAATATGAAATTAATTTTAGTAAGACACGGACAATCCCAATGGAATTTAGAAAACCGATTTACCGGTTGGAAAGACGTGGATATCACAGAAAAAGGAAAAGAAGAAGCCCTAAAAGCAGGGGAAATTTTGAAAGATGAAAAAATAGATATTGCGTTTACCTCAAAGTTAATCAGAGCACAACATACCCTAGAAATTATATTAGATGTTCTTGGGAAGAATGACTTAAAAGTCATAGAAAATAAGGCATTGAATGAAAGAGCTTATGGGGACTTGGAAGGATTAAATAAAGCAGAAACAGCTAAGATTCATGGCGCAGAACAAGTACATATCTGGCGTAGGTCTTATGATATTGCTCCCCCAAATGGTGAAAGTTTAAAGGATACCTATCATAGGGTAATTCCATATTTCAAAACACAAATAAAACCAGAATTACAACAGAATAAAAATGTGTTGGTGGTTGCTCACGGTAATAGTCTGCGTTCTCTAATCATGTATTTAGAATCTCTAACTCCAGAAGAAATTTTAAAACGAGAAATTGCAACTGGTATCCCTATAATTTATGAGTTTGATAGTAACTTAAGCCTTTTAAATAATTCAGATGGTTTATAATCAGAAAAACCTTCCTACAGAGTTTAACGGATATATTTCACTATTATAACCAAAAAAAACGCAACCTCACGGCTGCGTTTTTTACTTTTAAATTGATATTGAAAATTATTTTAAAACTTCCATATCAAAGTATAATGTAGCGTTAGGTGGTACGACACCGCCAGCACCCTGTGTTCCATAACCTAAAGTAGGAGGAACAATCAAGAAAACTTTAGAACCACGTTCAAACATAGTCAATGCTTCCATCCAGCCTTGGATCAATTGCGTTTGACCTACTTTTACGTCTAATGGTTGTTTTCTGTCATAAGAAGAATCCAATACCTTACCATTCGCCAATCTAAGCGTATAGTGAATATCTAAATCATCTCCTTTAGCTGGTTTTGCACCGTCACCTTTTTCTAATATTACATAGCGTAAACCACTTTCTGTAGTTTCTGCTTTCTCTGTTAGCTCTTTAATTCTATCGATTTCTTTTTGCATTTTAGCTTCTTCTTGTTTGCGTTTTTCTTCTAATTTTTGAGCATGATTTGCTTTAGCTGTTTTAAATGCCTCTGCAGGATCATAATCTTTATAAGCATCACCCTTGCGAATGATATCTATATGATTGATTTTAATATCTGTTTTAGGCTTGTCTTGAGGTCCTTTTTCTACATTAGCAATGCTATCCACCACTGATAAACCATCAATAACTTCACCAAAAACAGTGTGCTTACCATCTAGCCATGGGGTAGGAACTTCTGTGATAAAAAATTGAGAGCCATTGGTGTTAGGTCCAGAATTTGCCATAGATAGGATTCCTTTTTTATCGTGAACTAACTCCTCATCAAATTCATCCTCAAAGCTATATCCTGGGCCACCAGTTCCTCTTCCGTCTGGGTCTCCACCTTGTATCATAAAATCTTTGATCACACGGTGAAATATAATACCATCATAGAACGGGGTACCTAAAGGTTTTGCATCATTTTCGATCTTACCTTCAGCCAATCCTACAAAGTTTGCCACTGTCATAGGGGTTTGACGTTCATGTAATTGAATTAACATGTCTCCTTCAGTGGTTTCCATGTGGGCGTATAAACCGTCCCCTAATGCTTTGTACTCGTCTTTACTCATATATTTGGGTATTGATGTACATCCTATAACCATCAGGGCTACAAGACATAACATGATTAAACTTCTAATTTTCATTTTGTTTTAATTCGTTCAATTTGATTTCGATTTTTAATGGCTGGTCTGCACCAATTTTATGACCATCACCAGAAACACCATAGCCGAGAGAAGAGGGAATCAATATAGTAGCTTCTTCGCCTTCGCTCATTCTTTTGAGCCCATATTCTAAACCAGGGATGATTGAGGATTGGCCTAAAACTATTGTATTTATTTTTTGTTCCTCGTAAGTGTAGATGATACTATCCATTAAATTGCTGACTTGATATTGAAACCTAATGGTATCAAAGTTTTCTACCCGAGGCAGGCTATCCATGCGAGTGCGTGTCATATAAAACCCTGCATTCGTATATAAATAATCTTCTTTATGATTTCTAATATATTGCTCAATTTTTTCCATTTCTAAATCTTTCAATTGTTTATTGAATTCTTTAGAATAGTCCATAAATCCCACATTCTTATAAGTTGTAGGGTATTGTGGTGGGTTTTTCTTGCAAGCGGTCATTATCCCAATTAGGATAAGGCTATACCACAGTGTTTTCCAGTTTTTCTGCATAGGTTGGCAACAAATTTACAAATTCTTTTACGGTATCTTCTAATGATTGATTAGACTTTCCGCCAGAGGCATTTTTGTGTCCACCACCATTAAAATGATCTCTCGCAATTTCGCTACAATCAAAGTCTCCTTTGGATCGGAAGGATATTTTTACAAAGTCCTTTTGGGTATCCTCAGCAAAGAAAACAGAAAGCACGGTATCTTCTAAAGCAAGTCCATAATTCACAAAACCATCAGTATCTCCCTTTTGATACTCGTTGGCTTCTAGTTGTTCTTTATTCAGTTTAAAGATAGCTGTTCTGTATTCAGGAAATCGCTCTAGGCTGTTTACAAATGTCCCAAGAATCTTCAATCTAGATTCTGTGAAAGTATCCAATTGATCTAAAATTCTAAAAGGTTCAGCTCCATGTTTCATTAATTTTGCGCCTGTTTCAAGCGTAGAAGGCTTCACGGAAGGAAACCTGAAATTTCCTGTATCTGTTAAAATACCTGTGTACAGACAATTAGCTATATCAGCATCCATTAATTTTTCCCACCCCATGGCTTCAATTAAATGCCATACCATTTCGCAAGTTGCAGGCATAGAAGAATCAGAGTAAGTGAAATCTACTGTTTGAGGAAATTGATGATGATCAATTAACACTTTTACAGCATTGGATTGATTAATAAACTCTCCCAGATAATCTGCACGAGAAGGTTCATTGAAATCTAGCATAAAGATGATATCAGCTTTTTTAATCGCCTTTTCTGCACCCTTTGGATTGAAATCACCATTTAATACTTTTTTAGCCTGGGGTAAGAATTTCAAAAATTTTGGAAAATCGTTGGGCGTCACCACTTGTACTTGGTGCACCATTTTCCGTAGTATTTGTGAAAGTCCTAATGTAGAGCCAATCGCATCACCATCTGGATTTTTATGCGGAATTACGACGATATTTCTTGGTTGGCTCAATACTTTTTTGAGCTCATATAGTTGGTTAGAATCTAACATGGTTTCAATTTGAATTGCGAAAGTAAGCAATAATCAAGAATGAAATAAATGGTAAGCATAGTTTAGCATGTTTTTATCATTTTCAAACCATTATTAAGATGAAATATTGATTTAACTTAAAGAAAAAGTTTGCATTTTTGCCGTGTATGAAATTAGGTGATAATAAATATATCCTTTTATTAATCTTAGCATTAGTTTGGGGTTCCTCTTTTATTTTAATCAAAAATGCAGTGGCGGTATTCACTCCTTATCAAGTAGGAGGTTTACGGCTCGTTATAGCTGGACTTTCTTTAATGATTATAGGAATCCCAGCTTTAAAGCGATTGCCTAGGAAAACAATTCAGTGGATGCTCGTAGCAGGATTTTTTGGGAACTTTATGCCTATGTTTTTATTTCCAATGGCACAGGTGAAAGTTAGTAGTTCGCTCGCAGGAATTTTAAATTCATTGGTTCCAGTGTTTACCTTAATTTTCGGTTATATAATTTTTAAAATCAGTCATACACGCTTACAAATTATAGGAGCAATTCTAGGGCTCATTGGTGCTAATTTACTGATGTATTTTTCTAATGGTGGAGGAGATAAACAGTCTAATTTTCTATACGCACTATTAATAGTACTTGCAACCACAGCATATGCATTAAGTGGATTGATTGTAAAGGCGAAGTTAAATCATGTGAAATCCCTAGAGTTGAGTGCAGGGATGTTTACGTTATGGTTTGTTCCAGGGATTGTAATACTCATTATTAGTGGATTCTTTTCTGATTTTGAAAGCACAGAAGTTCAGTGGCGAGGTTTGGGCTATGTCTCTATACTTGCTATTGTAGGGACTGCCATAGCCATGATCATGTTTTATAAATTAATACAACAAACCACCGCTGTATTTGCAAGCTCAGTAACATATTTGATGCCTATAGTAGCCATAGGTTGGGGGTTACTGTCAGAGGAATCCTTCAACCTATGGTTTGTTTTAGGCGGACTTTTGATATTTGTTGGAATTTATTTAATCCGAGAACGGAATCTTTAATCCAAACTTTTAGTCAAAATCTTTCTTTATAACTTCATCCATATTATGTTCTGCCAATCCAGTGATAAAGACATATGGATTTACACCAGCACTCCCTGGAATTAGTGAAGAATCGTTTACATATAATCCTTTATAACCCTTTACACGACCATAAAAATCTGTGGCTTTGCCTAGCACACATCCTCCGAGGGGGTGATAACAAAAATCATCGCCAAACCCATTATTAAACAATAGCCTAGAACGAGTACCGCCGTTGTCAATTTTTAATTTCTCTAAAAGATATTTAGCAGCCTCTACAGCATATTCATTTTGACTTCGTTTCCAGTCCAAAGTTACTTTTCCGCTATTTTTATCAAAGACAAATTTCCCACGTTCGGGATTGTTGGTAATCGATAAGAAAAGTGTTGTCCATGTTTCAATACCGAGTGGGAGCGGAGCAATCTCCGCAAATATCTGATAAGGATAATCATCATCCCACATATTAATTCCCTTGACAGGAATCGTTGATTGACTAAGTCCTGTTGCTTTTACAAAGTTTCTACCTGTCATGATGTTCCCATTGGGCCCCCAAGTTTGTCCAATTTCATCATTTAAGTTAGGTAAATCACCTAAATGTTTCGCTTTCATTAATATTTCTGAGGTACCTAAACTCCCTGCATTCAAAAATACTTTGTTGGTTTGGTAAATCTCAATGGCTGTGGTTTTACCAGATGTGTTTAATACCGCAACCTCTAAAATATATTTTCCGTCTTCTGCTTGTGATATCTTTTCAACCTTACGTAAAGTTTTTACTTCTAGATTTCCAGTTTCTTCTGCTTTCTTCAAATAAGTAAAATCCAGACTGAATTTCCCAGCATTATTTCCATAAATCACCTCTCCACCTAAACCAGATTTATAAACCTCTCCATTAGCCTCCTTTCGCATATAATCAAAATCATAGGAATTGGAGAAAAATTCTGTTTTTAAGTTTGCTTTATGTGCTTGTTTTTCTGCTGATCTTGAAAATTCATAATATTTAGTTTCATTATAAAAATCCTCTGGGATTTGACTCACTTTTAATTCCTTATTAGCTAATGGAAAATAGTGATTGAACATCTTGTCTGCATCTAACTCTGGGAATATTGATTCAAAATACTTTCTTTTAGGTGTAATAGCTATTGCCCCATTAACAATGGAACCACCTCCATAAGCTCTACCCGTAAAGACATCCATTTCGTCATATTTAACTTTGTCAAGTACGCCTGTATATTTTTTGATAGGAATAGGTATTGTAATAGGTGAATGTGGCCAATTAGACAACCAGCTACTACGCTTGTCTGGTGTAATCATTTTGCTAAATGTATCATGCTCTGGGGTTCTATCCCAGCGCATACCCATTTCTAATAATAAGGTCTTGTGACCGTTTTCGGTTAAACGCAAAGCGGTAACAGCACCACCATAACCACTTCCGACAATTATATTATCAACAAAACCCATATTTTCTGTTTTAGGATTAAATACTGGTAGACTACCACATGCAGATAATGATAATCCTACCGTTCCAAGACCAGTTAATTTGGCAAAAGTTCTTCTGTCCATAAGACATATACTGCATAATTTAAACCAAAATTAGTTAGAAGCCATATAAATATAAAGCGAAGCCATGTTTTTATATCTTTGCACCCTATGCATTATCCTAGTAAGATTTTAGAAAAAGCTGTGGAGGAAATTTCTCAATTACCAGGAATTGGTAAACGTACAGCTTTGCGACTGGCGCTACATTTATTAAAAAACTCTAAAACCAAAGCAGAAGCATTGGCAGAATCTATCAATACGCTGGTCAATGAGATTAAATATTGCCGAAATTGTCATTCCATTTGTGATGATGTATTATGTGAGATTTGCGCAAATCCACACAGAGATCAGACTATAATTTGTGTGGTTGAGGATATACGAGATGTGATGGCTATAGAAAATACAGGGCAATATAAAGGTGTGTATCACGTGTTAGGTGGTAAAATTTCTCCAATGGATGGGGTAGGTCCACAGCAATTAAAAATTGATTCTCTAAAAGAAAGAGCTACAAAAGCGGATGAAGTGATTTTAGCTTTGAGTACCACGATGGAGGGTGATACTACGATGTTTTATATTTATAAAGTATTAAATCAATTACCAGTTAAGCTATCTACTATTGCTAGAGGCGTTGGGGTGGGTGATGAACTAGAATATACTGATGAATTAACTTTGGTACAGTCGATAGAAAATCGAGTGCCTTATGCTCAGAAATTTAATTCTTAACCTATGAAACTTTCTGTAATTATTGTCAGCTATAATGCAGTAAGTTATTTAGATCAATGTCTTGAATCTATAATCCAATATAAGATCCCAAATATTGAATTGATTGTATGGGATAATAATTCAACAGATAGGTCCATATTAAATCTTAAAGCTAAATACCCTGAGGTCCAATTCTATTTTAATGAGATTAATTTAGGGTTTTCTAAAGGAAATAATTGTGCGGTAGAAAAGGCGAGGGGAGAATACGTTTTAATTTTAAATCCTGATACAGCGATATTAAGTAATACCTTTTTTAGTGATATTTTATCTTTTGCAGATAATCATCCAGAAATGGGCGTGGCAGGTGTAAGAATGATTAATGCAAACGGTGAATTCTTGCCAGAGAGTAAACGGAATTTACCAAATGTACGTAATAGCATTTCAAAATTATTTAAACTAAATTTTTCTCAAACTAAACCTTATTATGCTACCCATCTTGCAGAAGATGAAGTAGGGCCCGTTGAGGTTTTGTCTGGTGCATGTATGCTAATGAGAAGGCAAAATTATAGAAAGGTGGGTGGATTTGACGAGCGTTATTTTATGTACGGAGAAGACATAGATTTGAGCTATACCATGTTACAAAACGGGTTTCAAAATTATTATCTAGGCAACTTGACTTTGCTGCATCACAAAGGAGAAAGCACAGTGAAGGACAAGAAATATTTAGATAGATTTTATGGAGCAATGGCTTTATTTCTTGAAAAATATGAGAAGCCAAACAATCTTATCCTATATTATTTGGCTTTACTCGGAGTTAAATTAAAACACAGCATAGCTTTATTGAAACTAAAGTTATAGCTATTTTACATTTAATTAAATTTTGCTAAAATCTTTTCTGCAATCACTTCTGCCAATTTAATCTTGCTTTCATGAGTCCAACCCGCAATATGAGGGGTGAGTAAGACACGATCACTATTTAATAAATAATGGAAATCCTCTGGTAGATCCTGATGATTTAAATTTTCAAAAGAAGCTTTTTCATATTCTAAAACATCCAAGCCTGCTGCTTTTATTTTGCCCTGTTTTAAACCCTCAACTAAATCTTTGGTAATGACAGATTTCCCTCTCGCCGTATTAATCAAATATATTGGTTTTTTAAACTTTTCTAAATATGCCTTATCAACTAATCCTAGAGTTAATGGTGTTTGCGGAATATGAAGGCTTAAGATATCTGCTGTCTCAAAAATCTCTTGCATATCTGTTTGTCTGCAATTTGCATCTCCCACACCAGGTTGAATATCATAACATATCACTTGGGCATCAAAACCTTTTAATCTTTTGGCAAATGCTTTTCCCATATTTCCATAGCCTATCAATGCAACAGTTTTTCCCTTAATTTCTTCTCCTCGGTTTTCTTCCCTTTTCCAAACACCATGGCGTACTTCTTGATCTGCAATTTTGAAACGATTCATAATACTTAATAACATACCAAGGGCATGTTCACCAAGCGCATCTCGATTCCCTTCTGGTGCATTAAATAAGGTAATGCCTTTGGATTCTGCATATGAAACATCTATGTTTTCCAAGCCTGCACCTACTCTCCCAATAAATTTTAAATTTATGGCTTGGTCTATAAAATCTCTATCTATCGGAAATCGACTTCTAATAATTAAACCCATATAGTCTGCTATTTTATTTTTAATTTCTATAGCGTTAGAGGTATAGTCTTCATCTACAATCCATTGATTTTGTTTTAATTTATCAATTAATATAGGGTGATTCTTATCTACGGCGAGTATTTTCTTCAACATATTTTATTTGTAATCGTTAGCATATGTAAACTTAAAAAATAAAAATTTAGTTATATTTGTTCAGCAAAAGAAATACCTATGAAATATCATCGCATTCTATTAAAACTTAGTGGAGAAGCATTAATGGGAGATCGCCAGTATGGGATAGATCCAAAACGTATCGTTAGCTATGCAGAGCAAATTAAAGAAGTAGTAGAAATGGGATGTGAGATGGCTATCGTTATTGGCGGTGGTAATATCTACAGAGGTATTTCTGGGGCAGCCAATGGTATGGATCGCGTACAAGGAGATTACATGGGAATGCTAGCTACTGTAATCAACGGAATGGCTATACAACAAGGTTTAGAAGATGTAGGATTAGAGCCAAGATTACAAACGGCTATAGAGATGGAGCAAATTGCAGAACCATATGTACGTAGGAGAGCCATTAGGCATTTAGAAAAAAAGAGGGTGGTAATCTTTAGTGGGGGATTAGGTAATCCATACTTTACGACAGATTCTGCCGCTGTATTGCGTGCGATAGAAATAGAAGCTGATGTGATTTTAAAAGGAACGCGTGTAGATGGTATCTATACAGCGGATCCAGAAAAAGATGATTCTGCTGAACGTTATAAGAATATCACATTTAAAGATGTTTATAGCAAAGGACTTAAAGTAATGGATATGACAGCCTTTACTTTGAGTGAAGAAAATGAATTACCAATTATTGTATTTGATATGAACACCAAAGATAATCTGAAGAAGGTGGTCTTAGGAGAAGATGTAGGAACATTAGTAACTAATTAAAACACAAAATAAATGGAACCAGAAAATATTGTAAAGAATACCGAAGAAGGGATGAAAGAAGCAATCTCTTTTTTAGAGAAAGCTTTTGCTAAAATTAGAGCAGGACGTGCAAACCCTGCAATGGTGTCAGGCGTTATGGTAGATTATTACGGGAACTTAACACCATTAGCTCAAGTGGCAAATGTGAGTGCTCCAGATGCTATGACTTTAAATATCCAACCATGGGAGTCTGCTATGATTCAACCTATAGAAAAGGCTATTATGGAAGCTAATTTAGGTTTTAATCCTTCTAATAATGGGAATTCTGTAATCATTAATGTTCCACCTTTGACAGAAGAGAGAAGAAGGGAATTAGTGAAAATGGCTAAAGCTGAGGTGGAAAAAGCTAAAATTAGCATTCGTAATTGGAGAAAAGATGCTAATACATCTATCAAAGATTCTGATTCTTCTGAAGATTTACAAAAAATGTGGGTGAGCGAAGTACAAGAACTTACCGATAAGTATGTGAAAGATGCAGATAAACATTTCGAAGTGAAAGAAATAGAAATAATGAAAGTCTAATGTAATTTTCTAAAAAATGCCTATTCTCTAAAGTTTTTTTGGGGAATAGGCATTTTTTATTTACATGATATTTCAATAACAATAATTTAGAAATTATTCTTAACATCTAGAATCAGGTTTTGATATACGAAAACTGCTTTTGTAATCGTTGTATTAAATGTTTTTTTAAGAATCTTTTGGTACATTATCTGATTGTCTTTAGATTTAATCGGTCTTAAATTATTTTAAATATTATTTAATTTATGTGGAAGAAAATAGCAGCTCTAATTTTACGGAATCGTCTAGTCATTTTAATAAGTCTAGGGATATTCATGGCTTTATGTCTAGTTTCTGTAGCCATGTTAGGGGTGCGGTTTACTACATCTAACGCTCAATTATTACCATCTTCCGATCCTGTAATGCAGGACTTTAATCATTTTCAAGAAACCTTTGGTAGTGAAGCCAATATGATTGTGATTGGTTATGACGATCAGAAAATGGCAGAGCCACAAAATCTACAACAGTGGCAATCATTGTTACATGAAATCAAGTCACTACCCGACATAGAAGGTATATTTTCTATGGCAGAAGCCAAAAAGTTAGTGAGGGATACCGTGAATGGAGGTTTTAAACTGGAAAATGTTATGACCGATTCCAAGGGCGTTAGTTACGAAGCTATGCGGAATAAAATTCATGACTTTCCCTTTTATCAATCTTTATTATTTAATGATGATAATGAGGCCATGCAGGCAGTGGTTTATATGAATCCAGAGATTGTAGATTCTAAAAAGAGAGTGAACGATGTGATTAAAATCAATGACATGGTGAACCAATTTACCAAGGATACAGGAATCCCCCTATATTTATCAGGTATGCCAGTGATTAGAACCATGAATTCTCAACAAGTTAAAGGTGAGACAATCACTTTTATTCTAGCCTCTCTAGCCGTTACATGTCTTATCTTTTTCCTATTTTTTATGTCTTTTCGGGCAACTTTTGTGGCTGTTTCTGTGGTGATGAGTGCAGTGATATTGTGTTTTGCCATGTTAAGCGTTTTTGATTATGAAATCACGTTGCTTACGGCCTTAGTTCCACCCTTATTGATTGTGATTGGAATTCCGAATTGTATCTATTTAATCAATAAATATCAGGCAGAATATGCCATTCATCGTAATAAAATTAAAGGATTGCAAAGAATGATTATGCATGTGGGGAATCCAGCCATGCTTACCAATCTTACTACCGCTTTTGGTTTCTTTACTTTTGTGTTTACAGAAAGCTCTACACTTAGAGAATTTGGAACCATTGCTTCGCTAAATATAATTGGGATTTTCATTTTTTCATTTCTCATTATTCCTTCTTTTTATAGTTATTTTCCAGATCCAAAGGATAGACATTTGAAGCATCATAAAAAGAATTGGACGAATCATATTCTTGAATGGATGGAAAATCTTGTATTAAACCATCGCAAGTGGGTTTATGCCACTACCATCATGTTTATCATTGGTTCTATACTAGGAATCATGCAGATTACAACAAGTGGTAATCTTTTGGATGATATGTCTAAAAATGCCAAATTTTATAAAGATATATCTTTCTTTGATAACGAATTTGGGGGTGTTTTACCTTTAGAAATGGTGATAGATATGAAGAGTGCTAATGGCGTAACCTCCCTCACGACGCTTAATAAGATGGAAACGATGAGCACATATATTGACTCATTAAATATATCTTCTAAACCTATAGGGGTGAATGCCTTGGTAAAGTTTGCAAAACAAGGGTATTATGGAAATGATCCATCATTCTATGCGTTGCCATCTAATCAAGAACGAGCCTTTATTTTGAATGAAATTAAAAACTCTACGGGTGATGCGAATATGATTGGTAATTATGTGGATTCTACAGGGAGCATAGCTAGAATGACAACTCTCTTAAAGAATCTTGAGAGCAAAGAGATGGAAAGTGTTATAGGGAACATTCAACATAAATTAAATCAAGTTTTCCCTGAAGAGCAATATAATACCTACGTCACAGGAATGGCTTATGTATTTATGAAAGGAACTACTTTTTTAACTAAAAACTTATTGATTTCTTTATCTCTTGCAATTTTAATGATAGCCATATTTATGGCTGTGATGTTCAGATCTGTTCAAATGATATTGATTGCTTTGATCCCTAACTTCTTACCCTTGATTACCACCGCGGGACTCATGGGATATATAGGTGTTCCCATTAAACCTTCTACCATATTAGTTTTCAGTATAGCTTTTGGAATCGCAGTGGATGACACCATTCATTTTTTGGCAAAATACAGACAAGATTTGCATCTCTTTAATGGAGATATTCGTAAAGCCGTAGAGTTATCAATAGAAGAGGTGGGTAATAGCATGTTTTATACTTCTGTAGTGCTATTTGCTGGATTTTCTGTGTTTATGTTTTCTGGTTTTATGGGTATTGTAGCCTTAGGCGGTTTAGTTTCTTTTACACTTTTAATTGCGATGTTGAGTAATTTAATTTTACTTCCTTCACTTTTGCTAAGCTATGATAAATTGACAACCAAAGATTTTATAGATCCAGATGTGGATTACTTTGATGAATCAGAGGACTAAATTAACTTAAATGATACTATCTTAAATAAAAATAGCCGTTTTCATCTATGTGAAAACGGCTATCTACTTTAAATATTTATATCGAATTCTATTTATCTTTTAATAGATCTTTAATAGATTTACCATGGATAATGATATCTCCTTTGGCTGGATCAATAATAATTTTTTTAGATGATCCCAGAGTAATTTTTCCGTTTCCTCCATCAATATGTACAGTTTGTTTCCCTTTGGCATTCAACATGGTGATGTCTCCCTGTGATTCTGCTCCGCCAATAGTTATGTTTCCGTTACCTCCGTCGATATGTACGGTTTGTTTACCTTCGGTATTTAAAAGTGTGATATCTCCTTGTGATTCATTACCACCCATCGTTAAATTCCCATTACCACCGTCTAACCATATGGTTTGATTCCCATCATAGTTAAGCAAAGTAATATCTCCTTGCGATCCATAACCGCCCATCGTGATGTTTCCATTTCCGCCATCTATGTGCATCGTTTGTTCGCCATCTGGTTTATGAAAACTCATATCTCCTTGTGCGCCACCGCCCCCTACAGAGATGTTTCCATTATATCCATTTAAACGTATGGTTGCAAAATCTTGATCGTTCGTTAGTTGAATTTCTTTTTCAGTCATAATAAATAATTTTCTTTTATAAGTTCATAAACCATTCCGATTCAGTAAATATTGTTTTAAATAAATGTAAAATAATCGTTTAATGAGTAACTGAAATTTATCCCAAAAGAAAAACCTTGCAAATAGAGATTATTACTCCATTGCAAGGTTTTAAATTATAATTTAATAGCAATAAGAGATTTACTTTAAACCTCTTGCATTAATCATGTGTTCTGGTGAAGGGTCTTCTCCACGGAAGGCTTTGTACATTTCTTTATAATCCATGGTGTTACCTTTAGATAGAATCATTTCTCTATATCGGTCTCCTAATTCTGGTTTCAATCCACCATTTTCATCAAACCAAGCTCCTGTATCTGCTGCTAACATTTCTGTCCATAAGTATGAATAATATCCAGCTGCATAGCCTCCG
>JBPCUN010000111.1:0-31289 GCA_051011115.1 Weeksellaceae bacterium | reverse complement strand
GCGTATACTGGCGTGTATGCCCACTGCATAGCCACACTTTGGAACTCACCTAATGATAGCCCATAATTATCTGTAAGCCACTGGGCTCCGTCTATCCCATAATTATATGCGGCCTGCATGGCAGCGGTTAATTCAAAGTGAAATTCTGGATCTTCTTTGATTCTAGCCAAGTTTTCTTCGTTCGTTTCAAAGGAACTACTCTCTACATCTTGGAATTTTGGATGATTATCTGCCATAGCAAAATATTGCCCAAACAATCCAATCACCGTCATATCCGTATCTTGCTGCATGCGTTGTTGCCACAATTGATTGGCCTCATCCCACTGTGGACGCTCTACACCAAGTGCCTTTGCCACCTCATCTTCTGTCATTCCATTGGCCATTTTTGCGCTTGCAGCGGCATAATCTTCTATAGAAATCCCGTGAATAGGTTGTAAAAATGGATTGTTTGGATCATGTTCTTGCACTTCCATACCCATGTGCATATCGCCAAAAAAGTCCATTTCATCATCTTCCTCCTCCTCTTCGCTGTATTTCTCTAAAAATTCTTGTAATGCTGTCGATAATTGCGTTGTGATATCTTGTAATTTGGTGTTGAATGCTTCTTGTTGTGCCACCAAATCTTGCTGGCTATGTCCTCCTTCTTTTAGCATCTCAACGGTTTTTTTATAGTTATTTTCTAATAACCCATTGAGTTCATTCAGGTAGTTTTTGGCTGTATTCAACAAAGTATCATCGCCTTCATATGCCCCTAATTGATTTAAAGCATCTACATTATTTTGGTTGACTGCAATAAGTTCATCTAAAATCGTATTGACATCATTAAATCTCCTTTCTTGCATCGCTTGGCTAAGCCCAGCAAAGTATTCATCTGTGTGATTTACAAGGCAAATCACTTCATTGTTATATTCAATCTCGTTATCATAAGAGCCTTTAGCATAGTACATTCCGTCTTCTGGATTATACCCTCCTTCAAATTCTTGATTATTTTCCATGTTATTTATTTTTTAATATTTAATTATTTTTTACTTGATTAAAATTCTTTTTGAATAATTGAAACTACTTCTTCTAAATTTTGAGATTTGTCTTTTAAATTTTGATAAAAGGTTGACATTTGTTTCCACTCGCTTTGTATCCTATGGAAGTGCTTTTCATGCAAAGCCTTCTGTTTTTCTCCTTGATATATTTTCAAAATAAAGAATGATGACAATTCATAAAGCCAAGACCATTCTTTTATCAACCCCTTTACTTGATGATAATCTTGTGCTTCATAAGTCTGAATCACTTTTGGTTTCATCAAATGTTTAAATCCTAAATGTTCTAAAATACTTTGATAGAATGCTGGTTCTAAGGTTAAATCTTTGGTGTTATATCGTGTTATTTCCTCATGAATTTCTCTATAAAAAACTTTCGCATACTCTTCTTTGAAGACAGGAACAATTTTAGTTTTCTCTACCCATAACAAGGCTCTATAATCTAGGTAAGCCAATGATTTACGCTCTCGTGAAATACCTGCTTCAACGAATTGATTTAATTGCTGTTCCATGGGTTTTAAACGTTCTTCGGCGACTTCTCGGGATAAGTATTGAAGTTCTTTCATGTTGGAACTAGGTATAAAGGTATTTTGTGTTTGGCAATAAGGACAAGTGATATAAGTGGACACAAAATACACTTGGTCTATGCTTATGTTCGCCCCACATTGCGAACAATGAAATGCGTCTTTAATCTCCTCGTACTCTTTTAAAATACTCTGTAACCGAGACTCAGCCGTAATCTCCTGAACCACCTCGTCTAATCCCTTTATTTTTTGATATATTTTATCTTCAAAATCGTTCATCATGGTGTACAACTCACTATACCAGTCTTGTACGCCATTATATGTTTTATTATCTCTCATGGGGCGAATTTGCGCCTCAAACACATCACGGGCTTTATTTAACATATGCCGATATTGCCCTTCTATGCCAGATTTAAATTGAATGTAACTTCTCTTGTGATGGTCTGTATCCTCATCATACATTGTTTGCGCAGAAGCCTTTACCTCTGCCTCCAATTCATCGGCTTTGGCCAATAGTTTCTGCGTAAAAGTTTGAAACCTTACTTTTAAATTTTCTAAATCTGAATGATTACTCATAATCTAGGACCGTTTATAATTCTCCTCTTCCTTTTTCTCTATTGAGATGAATCCCTTTGGTTTGGTGATTTTCTAAAAATTCATAGCCACAATAAGCACAGTTTTTAACCCCGTCTAATTTGGCACGTCCAGCACCACAGTTCGGGCAATCGGTGGCACTCATATTAGCCTTTTCTTCTATGTATTCCCCACCATATTTAGGCGAGTTTTTGGCTTTGAATTTCATACGCTCTACCAAACTCAATGGTTTTTTATTTGCTTCTGGTTCTTGCATCATTTTTTATATTAAAGAGAATCCATTAATTCTTTTTTCTTAGCCTTAAATTCCTCTACGTTTATTAAATCATTTTCAAACAATTCTTTTAATTGTTTCATTTTCTCTACAATCGTAGGTTGAGAAGAAGTACTTGGCTCTTGGTTTGATTGCATTTGATTCTGCATCGCACCCATCATAGCCCCCATAGCCACACCATCTTGCACCCCGTTATGCATTTTATTATCCTTATCCCCGATAGCCTGGGCTGTTTGAAATTTGGTGTATTTGTCCATATCACCTATCATATTCATATTGGTGATATTATCATAATGCTTGGTAACCTCCTGTGGCAAAGTCACAGAACTTATGGCAAATTCGGTAACCTCAACCCCTAAATTTTCAAAATAGGGTTCGATTAACGGCCTCACCTTAGAACTAACATCTGTAATGTTCCCAGCAAGGTCTACAACAGAAATATTTGAATGGGAGATTACCTCTCCAAATTTAGGAGCAATGTAATCTCTTAATTGATATTCTAATTCAAAAATGGTGAGGTGTGGGAACGTTCCTGCATATTCATTAAAGAATTTCTTGACATCTTTGATTCTTACGTTATAAGTACCAAACGCACGAACTCGAACTTGGCCAAACTGAGAATCCCGCATCATGATAGGTGCTGGTGTTCCCCATTTTAAATTCACAAATTGTTGTAAGGCAAAATAATATACATCGGCTTTAAAAGGGCTTTCAAATCCATATTTCCAGCCTTTAAGTTTGCTTAAAATAGGAATATTTTCAGTTTTCAAATTATGTGTACCTGCCGTAAAAACATCGGCCGCTGTACCCTCATTCAAGAATAATGCGGCTTGACTTTCCCTCACTATCAATTTAGCTCCGTTTTTAATCTCTTTATCCTTATCGCAAACTTTACGCATTAGGACATTCGGGTTGGTTTCTACCCATTCTATAATTTCAATAAAAGGGATGTTGGAATCTGAATTTGCCATTAGATTGATTAATTTGCTGCAATATAAATATGCTCGAAAACAATCACCTAAAAGCTGTGTCTACATATCGTCTACAAGGGCATAAAATCCGCTTTATATACGATATGGAATAAACTTTATACTTTTGAAATAATATTAACCCATCTGATTTATGCGTTACTTATTTAATTTAATCGTACTGTTATTATTATCTATTCAGTATAGTTGTGATCCACTTCAAAATATCCAATTTCTGAATGAAAGTTCCAGTTTACTCAAAGTTGAAATACAATCAAAACAAAAAAACAACATACAAACTGAAGAGGATTTACACACCACGAATAATAGGACGTTGGAAATTCCTAGCCACGAAAAACGCACCATACTTTTTACTATTGGAACTTGGGACAAAGAACAAATACAATCTTACGCACAAAGTCTAGATTATATTATGTTTGAAAATAAGGACAAAAAAATAGTTTATAAATCAGAGGAAGAGATTTATAATTTATTGAGGAATAATCATAGTTCCCTCTTTTCATCCCATACAATCAAGATAAAATTTAAATAATAAAGACCTCATTCTAAGAAACTTATATAGATTGTAGACAAATTGTAGATGCTCCTATTCTTGGAACTCTTACTGATTTGAATAGTTTTGTGAAAACAATTTGAAAAAGAAATCATGGAAAAGAATTACAAAAAAGTAAAGTTGTCTTCTAAGTGGACCAATATGGGATATTATGGTGCAATAGGCGGGTTAGTATTTGCAATTCCCTTTGCTTTATATGCACTATACGCTATAATCATTGGACAGCAATGGAATCAATTATTGACTTTAGCCATTGCAGCTGTATTGGTTTGGTTCTGTTTATATATTATTAAAAATATAGCAGCAGGACATATTACAGATAATGTAATTTATCTTAAGAAGTTTAATAAACCAGAAAAGAAATATAGTTTAGAACAAGTGGAAGCAGTAAAGGTTTATGAAAACAGAAGAGATAATTATGTATTGGTGACCATGAATGATGGTAACACTTCAGAAAAATACTTGCTACCAAGTTCTAAAATGTTTTATGCAGGCGAGCAATTGAATACAGAAACAGTTTTAAGAGAAATAATTGAAAGAAATATAAATAAAACTATATGAAAAAGAGTATTTTAGTATTAATCGTAATTCTTTTTGCTGGATTACAAGAGGCTTCTGCGAAGATATCTATCGGAAAAACAGAAAACATAAAAGTGGTGCATGAATTCCCTAACACAGAGGAATATATGACCAATCCAGGTAGATTTTTTGACTTGGGAATTTTATATGAAACCTTTAATATCGCTGGTTTTCCTCTATGGGTTTCTAAAGACCCTGTGCTTGTAGGTACCGAAAACCTAAATACAGAATTCTATTTTGATATTGATTCTACCATGGCAGATGAAATTGTGGCGGCCCACAACCTAGACAAAGCTAAATTAACTTCTCTATCCTTAATGGACAAATATAGCGGCTGGCTTCTCATTGTAGGGGCAATCTTCCTTTATATGTTGTATATGAAATTCTTTGGCTCTAAAGAAGAGGGGGAATACTATGACAATGGGGATGAGATTGAGGTTTCAAAAGAAGAGAATTCTAAAATCTTAAAAAAGAAAAACTAATTGAAACTAACTCTATCTACAAAGCCATGCATATAGCGTGGCTTTTTTTGTGGTTAGAATCATATTAAAATCCATATGTATTGTCTAAATTTGAATTTTATTAAAATCATTAAGGATGCATTTATTTAAATTAAATATATTATTAACTGGAGTTTTATTGGTTTTAAGCACTTCTTGTAAAGAGGAAAAATCAGCTGATTTATTGACCACGCCTACTACCATTGCAGAGGAAAGAGGGATAAATCTGGCGAATCTACTAGGTACTTGGGTGGACGCGTCAAACAATGAAAAATCATTCTCTTTGTATAATGATGGCTCTGTAGATCAAGAGTATATGAAAGAGTTAGAGTTAAAAGACTGGACACTAGAAGAAACAGATTTGGTCTTTGCTAGAAAAAATAGCAAGGGAGAGCAGACAGAGATGAATCAAGAAAGATATAAAATTATAAATCTTACAGAGCAAGAATTAACTTTAGAAAAAGAGGGCGATACGATTGTCTTTAAAAAAAAGTAGCAGAAGAACTCCTTAACTTATAAAAATTTAAGTCTGCCATAATCATGGTGGACTTTTTTATGATATATAGTCTATTCTATACTAAGGGATACAGATTAATTGTTAATAATTCATAACTTTATATGCAGTTAACGTTTGTTTAAATCAATAGTATTAAATATGCATTTAACAGAACCTTGGATACTTGCCATTATTTTTGCACTTGCTTCTTTATTACATGGCATAAGTGGTTTGGGTGTTATCAGCCTTATGAGTGATCGAATTGCTTTCTGGGTTGAGTTTCCATTATAAGGCGCATTCGCAACAGAAAACTCGTTAAAAGCGACAAAATCACATGATTTTTCTACTTAACTTTATTGCAAGAAAAAACCACCTATATCGCTATAGGTGGCTGTTTGAAAGAGTGGGCCCTACTGGATTCGAACCAGTGACCCCCTGCTTGTAAGGCAGGTGCTCTGAACCAACTGAGCTAAGAGCCCTTTCATAATTGGATTGCAAATATACATGCAATTTTTAAATCTCCAAACCTTTTCCTAAAAAAAATTAAATTATTTTTCAATCATCCTGTTCCGCAACCCCCTATCCACTTGAATACCATACAGATGAGATGCGAATTCATCGGTTTTATCATTTACGTAAATAGAAATAAATTTTTGAGCATAGTATTCCCAAAAGAACCCTTCCTTTCTATGGTCATATTCATGAAGCGTTTTGAAGAAAAAATCTAACCGCTCTGGAAGGTTATTTAATGAAACCCCTAAGCTTTTATCCATTCTATCTAGTTTGTAATTGATAATGTCAAAATCATCTATTTTAAATGAACTGAGAGGAGAATCACTTTTAGCAATGTGTGCATACATGGTTCGCCCTCTCAACATTCGTTTTACAAAAAGCAAATTCTCTCTACTCATGCTATTATTAGGCTCAATAGCAATACTGGTAAGTAATGCTAACAATGCTTTACTCTTATCTTTCTCATAAAAGATTCTACCTAAATAATTATGCAATTCTTGTTTTTCTGGATATAATTTTATAAGACCTATCAATTCTTTCTCGGAAAATGCAGTATTCCCTAAGTTTTCTAGAAGTAAGGCTCTTTTCAGACGAAGGTTATAACTGTAGGGATACTTACGTATACCTTGCGAAGCAATATCAAGTGCTTCACGGAAGTTCATTTTTTCTTTCTTGTATTCAATACAATCAACAAAAACCTCTTTTCGATCTATTTCAAATGGCTTATTACATATCATAAAAGAGCTGTCTTGCCCATTTACAAAATATAATCCAAAGAACATTAATATATAAAACCACCAGAATCTCACAGTATAAAAATTTAGCAATAATTGAGCCAATAAAGATTAACTAAAGGCACGTTTAAAATATAGGAAGGCGGTTATGATGCCGAAAAAGATATTTGAAAACCACACAGCTAATAAGGGATCTACTTCTCCCACGTTGGCAAGCACTTTACTAGCCTCATTACCAAATATATATATAAATGCGAGCAAAATACCAATAGCTAAATTTAATCCTAACCCTCCTCTTTTCTTTTGGGAAGCTAAAGACAAAGCTAAGAGTGTTAATATAATTGATGAAAATGGTAAACTAGTTCGTTGATATAACTCATTTAAATAAACACTTATGCTCCCAGAACCTTTAAATTTTTCTCTCTCTATAAATCGTTGCAATTCAAAGGAATTCATCGTTTCTGCCACATATCCTTCTGGTAATAATTCATCTGGTGTTACGTCAAACTTTTGGTCCAGTTTGTTTCCATGATTCAGGCTATCCTGTTTACCGGCCGTAACTATTCTTTCATAATAATTGTTCAGGGTGTAAATAGAATCTTCTCCATTCCAAATTAAATCACTGGCTCTTATGGATTGTATTAAATCTATCCCATCAAATTTCTGGTATAAAAATCCACTACCATTGTTGGTACGTCTATTATAATTATGGACAAAAATATACTCATTGGGTGAAATTCTTGCCGCTATAGGCCTACCTTTAAAATACTCTCGTTCTTGAGACGACTTCTGTAAATTATTATAATAGTATTCATTCTTATATATATTGGCCTTTGGTAACCAAAAATGGTTTACCACAAAGGATAAAGCACCTATCCCTATGGCCACAATTAAATAAGGTCTCGTTAGGCGAAAAAAGCTCATTCCCCCAGAAGTCATCGCTACAATTTCTGTATTATTAGCTAATCGTGAAGTAAAGTAAATTGCAGAGATAAAAACCCCTATCGGTAAAAAAGTATTGACAATCCACAAAAGAAAAAATGGATAATAGCCCACCAGCGCCTCCCCTATGCTGGAGCCACTTTCTTCTATCTTACTGATTCTTTGACTCAAATCTATCACGAGCACAATGATAGCCAACAACGAAGTCATAAACACAAAAGTGCCTATGAAGTTACGCATGATATATTGGTCTAGTTTTTTAATCAAAGTTTCTGTCTTAGTTTAGGTACCGTTTTATCTTTCCAAGCGCGAAAATCTCCTGCCATAATGTGTTCTCTTGCTTTGGTTACCAAATCCAAATAAAACGCAAGATTATGAATACTAGCAATTTGTTTGCCTAAATATTCATTAGACGCAAATAAATGACGTACATATGCTTTAGAATAATCTTTATCTACATAAGAGGTACCTAATTCATCTAGCGGTGAATAATCATCTTTCCACTTGGCATTCTTCAAATTCATCACGCCATTCCACGTAAAGATTTGACCATTTCTCGCATTTCTAGTAGGCAAGACACAATCAAACATATCAACACCTAAGGCAATGTTTTCTAGCAAATTCCACGGTGTTCCAACCCCCATTAAATACCTTGGCTTATCTTTTGGTAAAATACGACAAACTAAATCAGCTATCTCATACATTACATCTTCTGGCTCTCCCACACTAAGACCACCAATGGCATTACCATCGGCATCAAAGTTGGCAATGTACTCTGCTGATTGTTCCCTAAGGTCTCTGAATGAATTCCCCTGAACGATAGGGAAAAGCGTTTGATCAAATCCATATAGTGGTGGATTCTCATCGAGCCAAGTACGACACCTTTCTAACCATCTGTGCGTAACGTGCATTGCTTTCTTGGCTTGATTATAAGTAGCTGGAATTCCTGTTAATTCATCAAAAGCCATAATGATATCCGCTCCAATATTTCGCTGAATTTCCATCGAATATTCTGGCGAAAACATATGATAAGAACCATCAATATGGGATTGAAAACGCACACCCTCTTCGGTCACTTTACGAATATCTGACAAGGAGTAAACTTGAAATCCTCCACTATCGGTAAGGATTGGCCTATCCCAATTCATGAATTTATGCAGCCCACCAGCTCCATTCAATATGTCTATACCTGGACGCAAATAAAGATGATAGGTATTCCCTAAAATTATTTGTGCTTTGATGTCTTCTTTTAATTCTCTTTGGTGCACTGCTTTTACGCTAGCCACCGTACCCACAGGCATAAATATGGGCGTATTTACCTCACCATGTGCTGTGGTAAATGTACCAGCACGTGCGGAGGAATTTTCATCTGTTTTATGAATTTCAAACTGCATAGGTTGCAAATATACATAATTCTAAATGCTAGGAATAGATGGCTATTCATTTATCATACAGCATACCTCTACTTAGAATTTGATTATTATATTCATAATTATTTCTCTTATATGACAGTTTTTTATAAGTTGGATTAACTGAATAAGCTGTATATTTGTGAAAACTAAAAATAAAAGGGGTGCTTTCAATACAAGAAGGCTGAGATTACACTCTTAGAACCTGTGCAGGTAATGCTGCAAAGGGATTATACTGAGATTATATTCTTCTATTGGTTTTCTATAAAGCCATGTTGTACGGACAGCACTCCTTTTGAAAATAATATATGATTATGCTAAGAAGGATTTTATTACTCAGTATGCTTGCGAGCACAACTTGCTTAATTTACGCTCAAGAAGACAAAGAAGAATCAATTTCTGATACCATAGCGCTTTCTACAATTAAAGCTATGGCCAATTTACCCATCACAGGGGAGGTAATTTCTCAGAACACAATTAGTGAGAGAAACTTAGGCCAAGATATGCCTATATTATTAAAAAATGCTACTTCTGTAGTTACGACCTCTGATGCCGGTAGTGGTATAGGATATACAGGTATGCGCGTAAGAGGTATTGCCCAAAGTCAAATTAACGTAACTTTTAACGGTGTACCTGTCAATGATAGTGAATCACATGGTGTATTTTGGGTAGATTTTCCAGATGTTTCTTCTTCTACCGATGAAATCATGATTCAACGTGGGGTGGGAACCTCATCCAATGGAGCCGCTGCTTTTGGTGGTAGTGTCAACTTAGAAACTACAGGTAGAAAACGAAATCCTTTTGCAGAAGTCTCTGCCTCTGCAGGTAGCTTTAATACCCAGAAGTATATGGCATACGCTGGTACTGGTGATATAGCGGAGGGTAAATTTAATCTAGATGTGCGTGGTAGTTATGTGAAATCTGATGGTTATGTAGATAGAGCAAGTAGCGACCTTTACTCTGGAGCCATCAATGCTTATTATCGTCCAAATAAAAACACAGAGTTCCAGATCATGAACATTTTTGGCCATGAAAAAACCTATCAAGCTTGGAATGGGGTTAATAAAGATCAAATGAAAACATATGGAAGAACTTTTAACTCTGCTGGGGCTATCTTTAATGATGATTGGTCTAAGGTTGTTGGTTATTATGACAACCAGGTAGACAACTATGACCAGAATCACTTGCATGCCTATTGGAGACAAAAATTATCTAATGGATGGAAATCTACTTTTACCTTGCACTGGACGCGTGGTCTAGGATATTATGAAGAATATACACAAGGTGCAAAATTAGCCGATTACCGTTTAGCTAGTAGTGGATATAACGATTTAGTGAGAAGAAAATGGTTAGATAATCATTTCTATGGTGCCATCATCAATCTTGAAAAGAAATATTGGGGTGATTTTGATGTATATTTTGGAGCTTCTATGAATCAATACGATGGAGATCATTACGGAGAAGTAATCGATGTGATAAATGCTAATTTTAAAAATAGTGATTACTACTATGAAAACAATTCTGTGAAAACTGAAATATCTGGTTTTGCTAAAGCGCTATACCACATTGGTAATTTTGAACTATATGGAGATTTACAGATTAGAAATATAGATTACAATGCTGATTACGTAGGAGATAAAGGCTTCAACCCTATAGAAGATTTTAGACCTTATGACTTTAATTGGACGTTTGTAAACCCAAAAGCCGGAATAAGCTACCGAATGCCAAATGGGAAACTTTATGCTAGTTATGGATTAACGCACCGTGAGCCTACTAGATCAGATATTGAAGATAACCCAGAATTTGTGAAGCCAGAAACTTTACATGATTTTGAATTAGGATTCAACACACAAGGTATTGTAAACTTCGGAATCAATGGATATTATATGTACTATTTAGATCAATTGGTATTAACTGGTAAATTAGATAACGTAGGAAATCCTATTCGTAAGAACATTGGTGAAAGTTATAGGTCTGGTGTAGAAATGGATGTTAGTAAAAGATTCTTAAATGATAAAGTGAATATCTTTGGAAATCTAACTTGGAGTAAAAGTGAAAATATGGATTACTATGAAACGGATGCAAATGGAGTAGTGACTGAATACGGAAATACGGCTATTCCATATGCCCCTGATCGCATTTCATCTTTTGGTATCGATATTTATCCAATGAAAGAACTTAAGCTAAATCTAACTAATAAGTATGTAGATAATCAATACGTAACCAATACAGAAAATTCAGATTTTGAACTAGATAGCTACTTTTTATCAGACCTATACTTAGGATATAATTTCGAAGTAAAAGATGCCAAAGTAGGCATTTCATTGCTAGTCAACAACTTATTTGACAAAGCGTATGCTAGTAATGGTTATTTCGGAGATTGGGATAATAACTTATATTTATACCCACAGGCTGGCAGAAACTTTTTAGCTGGAGTAAATATAAAGTTTTAAATATTTAGTTAAAATCAAATATAGGACTGAGGAGCCGAACAGCTTCTCAGTTTTTTATGACAAATTTTTATAGAACTTCCATAAAACAATACCTGCACATACACTTACGTTCAAAGAATGTTTAGTTCCAGATTGTGGAATTTCTAAAGCTGCTGGGCATAAATCTATCACCTCTTGTTGCACGCCTTCTACTTCATTCCCTAAAATCAATAAATATTTGGCATTGGTATCCACTTTATAATCATCAAGCATTACACTTTTGTCTACTTGTTCTACAGCCAAGGGAATAAAGCCCTCTGCCTTTAACTCCTCTACCACAGCAACTGCATCTTTAGCATATGCCCATTCAACACTTTCTGTAGCGCCAATAGCCGTTTTTCTAATTTCTTTATGGGGAGGTGTTGCGGTAATTCCACACAAATAAATCTTTTGAATATTAAATGCGTCCGAAGTTCGGAAAATAGCTCCCACATTATGCATGCTTCTAATGTTGTCGCAAAGTACTATTACTGGAATTTTATCTTGTTTTTTATAAGTTTCAATATTAACACGGTTTAACTCATCTAGTTTTAATTTTTTCATAAAAAGAAGCAACAGTTTAGAATAATTTTCAAAACCACAAAGGTAATTGATTTTATATTCAATGCCGAAGATGTATTTTTGCAACATGGCAAAGAAAGGGAAACAGGAAACACCACTCATGCAACAATACAATCGCATCAAAGGGAAATATCCAGATGCGTTATTGCTCTTCAGAGTAGGTGATTTTTATGAAACATTTGGTGATGATGCAGTGAAAACTGCTAAAATTCTAGACATTGTACTCACTAAGAGAGCCAACGGATCAGCCTCACATATTGCCTTAGCAGGGTTTCCGCATCATGCACTAGACACTTATTTGCCAAAATTGGTTAGAGCAGGGTTACGCGTAGCGATTTGTGATCAATTAGAAGATGCTAATGCCACCAAAAATATTGTAAAACGGGGTGTTACGGAACTCATAACCCCTGGTGTAGCTTTAAATGATCAGGTGCTGGGATCTTCTTCCAATAACTTTTTAATGGCTATTCACCGAGAGAAAAACAACTTTGGTGCCGCCCTACTAGATATTTCTACCGGTGAGTTTTTTATACAAGAAGGAGATAGAGAATCTGTATTAAAACTAATTCAAAACTTTTCGCCAAAGGAAATAATTTTTCAAAAGAGAAATTTACCAGATTTTATCCCCAATTCTATCAGTCGATTTGGCCTAGATGATTGGGCTTTTCAATATGAATTTGCCTATGATAAAATGGTGCGTCATTTTAAAACCAAATCTCTGAAAGGCTTTGGTGTAGAAAACATGCATCTTGGTATCACCGCTGGTGGATCTATTTTTGCCTATTTAGATGAAACACACCATTTTGACTTAAATCACATTAACAATATTCAAAGAATCATTCATGATGATTTTGTATGGTTAGATGCTTTTACGGTAAGAAATCTAGAGCTTTTTGATTCTCCGCATCCCGATTCTGTCACCTTGTTTGACGTTTTAAACCATACCCTTACGCCCATGGGAACAAGGCTACTTAGACGTTGGATGGCGTTACCTTTAAGCAAAGTAAAACCAATTAAACAGAGGCAAAATACCGTTCAATATTTATTGCATCATTCAGAGATAGCCATCAGTCTAAGAGAAAAACTGAAAAGCATGGCAGATTTAGAAAGATTAAGCTCTAAAATTGCCACAGGAAAAATCACACCTAAACAACTCACGAATCTTACCGATAGCATAGAAGCCATTCAAGAAATTATTGAAATTTTAGAAGATTATACAACTTCTAAAACTGATGGGATTGAATTTAAATTCAATGATTTAGATAATTTATTTCAACAATTAAAGAGCTCATTAGAAGAAGACCCACCTCATTTTATTCATAAAGGGCATGTGATTAAAAGTGGCGTATCTGCAGAATTGGATAGATTAAGAGAAATTCAAAATGGAGGGAAAGAATTTTTAGAGCAAATGCGCTTACGAGAATGTGAAGCCACTGGAATTCCTAGCATTAAAATCAATTTCAATAATGTTTTTGGGTATTATATAGAAGTAAGAAATACACATAAAGATAAAGTGCCAGAAAACTGGACACGAAAACAAACTTTAGTAAATTCTGAAAGATATATTACGGAAGAACTCAAAGAATATGAAGAGCAGATTTTAGGAGCAGAAGAGAAAATACTGAAATTAGAAACGCTGCTTTTTGAAGAACTTCTAGCGAATATAATGCCCTATATTCCAACGATACAGAAAAACGCTTTTGCTATTGCTTCACTTGATTGTGTGCTCAATTTTGCAGCACTAGCAGAACGCAATCATTATGTGAAACCTGATATAAATAATACGCTATCGCTCCATATAGAAGATGGGCGACACCCTGTGATTGAACAACAATTACCTGCAAGCAATCCATATATTGCTAACAGCTTATATCTAGATGATATAGAACAACAGATGATGATGATTACAGGGCCGAATATGTCGGGGAAATCTGCGTTCTTACGTCAGACGGCGTTAATTGTACTCATGGCTCAAATTGGATGCTATGTACCTGCCAAGGCTGCGAATATTGGGATTATAGATAAGATATTTACCCGTGTAGGCGCCAGTGATAATCTTTCTCAAGGTGAATCTACTTTTATGGTAGAAATGAATGAGACGGCTCAAATTCTTAACAATTTATCTGAGCGAAGTTTAATTATTTTAGACGAAATTGGTCGGGGAACTAGCACATATGACGGGATCTCCATTGCATGGTCTATAGCAGAATTTATTCATAAACATCCTGGAAAACCAAAGACACTTTTTGCTACTCATTATCATGAGCTTAATGAAATGGCTAAATCTTTTGAGCGCATTAAGAACTTTAATATTAGTATTAAAGAAACCAAAAATACCATCTTATTTTTAAGAAAATTAGTTCCTGGAGGAAGCGAACATAGCTTTGGTATTCATGTAGCAAAAATGGCTGGAATGCCTAGGATGGTAACCAAACGAGCAGAAGAAGTCTTATCACAACTTGAAAAATCACATGCAGATCATTCCAAGAATAATAAAAACATTCCGCTATCGTCTGACGGAATGCAACTTTCCTTTTTCCAATTAGATGACCCCATTCTAGAATCCATAAGAGATGACCTCGAAGATTTAGACATCAATAATTTGACTCCCGTAGAAGCCCTGATGAAATTAAATGATATTAAAAATAAGATTAGGAATTAAACACTATTCTTATGCTAGAATAACAATATTGCTAACGTTTGAATATTATGAATAGGGTTTATTAAATATAGACAAGTATAATTTGATTATCCATTAATTTATGCTATTTTTGAGAAAATTCAAAAAATTTCACTTATGTTAAGACCTCTATTATTTTCATTTCTCATGCTAGGAATGTTCTTGCAAGCACAAGTTACTATTGGTGATGGTACAATTTCACAATCAATCCCTCTATATTCTACGGCTAACTTCTCGTATTCCCAATCTATATACCCTAAAAATTCTATAGGAAACTCTGGTGAAATCACGGGGATAGAATATATGATGTCCTCTGGAACCACTAGTTTAAAGGGGATGGAAAACATTGAGATTTACATGAAAAATGTAGAAATCGATACTTTCACAAATCAAGGAGATTTAGTATTAGAAGATTTAACACTAGTACATAGTGGGGCTATCACTTTAAGTTCAGATAATAAAATAATTATCAATTTTGAAAAGCCTTTTACCTATGATAATAATTACAATTTGCTAATAGCAGTAAAAGATCTTGATAGTGGATATGGATCATACAGCACTAGCTTTTTAAGCACGGCTGCAGCAACCTATTCCAGCTATAAACTTTACGATATAACAGGTAAAACTCCAATAGACCCAAGCATGAATGATTATTCTAAACAAGGGGTTCGCTTTCTACCAAATATTACATTAAATGGAATAGAAGCTCCTAGTGGGGACAAAGCTCCTAATTGTACTAAAGTTGTTACTCCAGAAAATGGTGGCACCAATGTAAACTTCTTACCAGTTATTTATTATGAAAAAGTTTCTAATGCTGACAAGTATTTTGTAAGTCTAGGAACTACACCAGGAGGCACAGACATTTATGACATGGAAGACAATGGTAATTATACTGACTTCTATGTAAATAATGAATTAACGCCAGAAACAGAATATTTTGTCACTGTATATCCTAGTAATGCGGCAGGTACCAACACCACATGTGAAAGCTCATCTTTCACAACAGGTTCAGCAGTAAGCAATGATGATTGTGCTAATGCTATTGAGGTTAATGAACTTCCTTATAAAAAAATAGCAGATGGTGAGTATTCCTCTGCATTAAATGGTAATGTAATTTGCGAAAACAAATTAAGCCCAGAAGGTTATCCTTTTGAAGTAAGCGATGGGGTATGGTACGCAATCAAAGGGGATGGATCCACTATTTCCGTAGCCGTAACTCCTTTATCTTTTTGGGATGCTTCCATTGCTATCAAACAAGATTGTGATACAGGTGATTGTTTAGAAGTTTCTGAAAAAGGTAGTTTTAAAGAAGCAGAATCTTTAAGCTTTTTATCAGAAAAAGATAAAACATATTATTTAGTCATCGGAATTGTGGGTGGATTACCGATGAAGAAAGGTAAATTTGAGATCGACATAAGCAGTAATCTTTCTACCAGTGAAGTTGCCTTTAATGCGATAGAGGTCTTCCCGAACCCAACACAAGATGTTGTGAATGTAATAGGAATAGACGCAGAATTATTAAGTTTATATGATATGAATGGTGCATTGGTGGGACAGGCTAAAAATACGAATGAGATTTCACTTTCTAGCCAAGCTGCAGGTGTTTACATACTACATATTACAGCAAAAGATGGGAACGTCATTACTCAAAAAGTAATTAAGAAATAATATATTAATTAATATCTTACTAAACGCTCTGGATTATGATTCAGAGCGTTTTTCTTTATGTAAAAGTGAAAATGTTAAAAAGGTGACAGTAATTCAATGTTAAATAATATTTAAATCGCAATTATTTATAATTAATCAGGTGATATATTTTCAAAATAATAATATATTTAAATATTAATGTTACATCATAGAAGCTTTATTTGAAATAAAAATTCTAAAAATTAAGAAATGAATAACGAGGATATTTTTGAGCGTATAGAGCATTGGTATGAAGGAGATGAGCATCAGAAAATTGTTGATCTCATTACAACTCTCCCCAAGGAGGAACAGACTCCAGAATTAATTAGTGAACTTGGTAGAGCCTATAATAATTTATATTGGGCTAACGAAGATGAAGATTTCGAAAAAGCCAAATCTTATCTAAACAAAGCAGAAGAAGTACTATTAAGCGTAAAACAAGATTTAATAGAAGATTATCGCTGGCATTATAGAATTGCTTACACCTACTTCTATCTAGATAATGCACCAAAATCCCAATATCATTTTGAAGAATCGCAAAAATTAAGTGGAGAAGACTATAGTGAATACCTTAACGCGATTGCGCTAGCCAAAGAAAAAGAAATTAGCTTATCAGATGCTATTTATGAGATTTGGGAACAGTCTGGGCAGTTTAACACGCCTCAAGCATTTTACGAACCTGAAGAAATAGAGCATTTAGAAGACTTTATAGAGGTAAATTATGGGAAAATAGAAAGCGTCTTTCATGAATTAGTTTCGCCAGATATACATTGTGACATCTATGTAATAAAACCTACAGCAGAACGAAATTATTACACCTTGATCACAGGAGGTATGGGAGCCTATGAAATGAACATTCCTGAAGGATTTGAAGCGCCGACCCGTGCAGAATTAATGATTAACTTACCTCCAGATTGGGATATTACCAATGAGGAAGAAAGATGGTACTGGCCATTAAGATGGCTTAAAGTATTGGCAAGATTACCCATTGAACAGAACACCTTTTTGGGTTGGGGACACACTATTCCAACTGGGGAGCCTTTAGAAGGCACCAACTTTGATTGTATCATGTTGGTGACTACCCCAAATCAAATGGGAGATGTGGTAGACATGGAATTATCAGAGCATAAAACGGTAACATTTTACACCTTATTTCCATTATTCCCAGAAGAAACTTTATTTAAATTAGACCATGATGCCACAGAACTTTTAGGGAAATTTGATGAGATAGACATTCCTTACCCTCCTGTAGTGGACCTAGATAGACCTAATGCATGCTTGAATTATGAACCTAAAGAACAACTACATCTGTTGGACAATGTGTATTGGACATTTACGCCGAAAGTTTATGACACTTTAATGAACTTTGTGGTTGCGGTAAAAGCTTATAACATTGCGCTTGAAAATGACTTAACCAATACAAATCCATTTGCAACTATCTTTACAAGTTCTCAAGTAAAAGTAATGTATGAAGCTTACATCCAGTCCAAAGAGGATTTATTGGAACATGAAACATTATTGATGGAAGAAGAAACATTTAATCAAACAGCGGAGGATGGTTATTACCAAGCTACGATATTAGCTACATTAAAAGCAGAACAAGAAAACACTTTTGGTTCGTTAGAACTACTTTTAAAAGTACATAATTCTTTAGCTAATAAAGAACTAGGAGACCATGTATTCTTTGAAGGCTTTGAAATTCAAGGGTATGAAGAAGATGGAACACCCGTTATCTTTTTGCCTTTGGGAAGTTAAGTCTTATTTTAAGGCTAAGCCTAAATTATTGATAATAATAATTATCTACTATATTAATTAACCCTCAGAGAAAACGATTTCTCTGAGGGTTTTTTGATTTATATGTTCACATTTTAATTTACATTTCTTGTCCTTTTAATTAGGTTTAGGCATATGATAAGATATCGGTGGCTTTCCTTAAAAAAGACCATACCCTTCTTATTTCTATTTGCTTATTTATTAATACAAAACCTCGTTGTTTTATACCAAATTCAATATTTAGACTACTGTTTATAACTTTGGACACTGCTATCATAAGGATTAACCTTCATTGTCAAACACATGATAATATCTTCTTTAGCAGCTATTATTTAACATCTATATTATCTTCGGGGACTCTTCACAAACTTCTTTTTAAAAAGTCTTTATATAAGCACTTTATTCTTGTGATCATTGCACCAGAACGAGACAAATGTAAAATAAAAACGATCCCTCACTAAGAAGATATTTCTGATTAACCCATAATTATGGGCACAGTAATACACTTTAACAATAAAATCTAAAATTTTAAAAATATTAAGAATAATAAACGATTTTGTTAAAGTTTGCCTACATTATCAAATTAATTTAGTTTAAATTAAAATAATGTAATCTTATTGTATGCATGCAAAAAATTGGATTAGCTTTTTTATAGGTGTAATGTATATTTCATCTTATTCTCAAGAACCTCAGAGTAAAACTGAAAATGACTCTATTATTATAGAGAGTAATATTTATTTAGAAGATTTAGTAGTTGAGTCTAAACAAATTTTACAGAGCAAATTTAATGCTAGAAATCGCACAGGGTCTGCTTATTACATATCCCCAGAGGAAATTAAAAAAATGGGCTATACCGATATTAACCGCATGTTAAAAGCTGTACCAGGGGTTAATGTATACGAGGAAGATGGATATGGTCTACGACCAAATATAAGCTTAAGGGGAACCAAGGCAGAGAGAAGTGAGAAAATCACAATTATGGAGGATGGTATCCTAGCATCACCTGCTCCTTATGCTGCTCCTGCGGCATATTATTTTCCAAATGCCGCAAGAATGCATGCTGTAGAGGTAGTGAAAGGGAGTAGCCAAGTGCAATATGGTCCTTTTACTACGGGTGGGGCCGTGAATATGGTTTCTACGCCTATTCCGAATAAATTTCAAACAAATTTACATGCCTCTTATGGCACCAATAATACCATAAAAACACATGCCAGTGTAGGGAATAAGCATAACCATTTTGGATACCTAGTGGAGTATTTAAATTTTGGTTCAGATGGGTTTAAAAGTTTTGAAGATGGTGAACATGCAGGCTTCAAGCGAAATGATTTTATCTCAAAATTCATAATACAAACCAAAAATGAAAAAAACACTAACCATACATTAGAATTAAAGTTTGGTTACACAAATGAGGATTCAGATGAAACTTATGTTGGACTTTCTGAGGAGGATTTTAAAATTAATCCTTACTTAAGATATGCAGGTTCTCGCAAAGATCGAATGTTAACCGAGCATCAACAATGGGTGGCAACATATCTTGTGAAATTTTCTCAAAATAAAAAACTTACAACCAACGCCTATTATAATAAATTTCATCGTAATTGGTATAAGTTGAATGATGTTCGAGTGGGCGCAACCAATCCAGAAAAAAGAAGTATTGGACAAGTATTAGAAGACCCAGAAACTAATTTTAAATATTTTGATCTTCTTACAGGTAATGCAGACTATGTCGGAGAAGGTTTAATTGTTAGAGCAAATAATAGGGATTATGCCTCAAAAGGAATTCAAACCAAGTTTGATTACAAATACCGTTTACGCAAAATGACCTTTGATATGCAAGTAGGACTTCGTTATCATTATGACTATGAAGATCGTTTTCAATGGGACGATGCTTACGCTATGGTAAATAAAGAAATGAAACTTTTTTTGCCAGGCATTCATGGAACCAATGCCAATAGAAAAACTTCTGCAAAAGCACTAGCTACGTATTTGTTAAATAAGTTTACTTATAAAAAAATATCGGTAACAGCTGGCGTGCGGTATGAAATTGTTTCACTTCTTAAAAAGGATTACACCAAACAAGATTTGAGAAGGACTGGGAAAATCAGAATTGAAGTGAAAAATAATGCCATAGCCTTTATACCCAGTTTAGGGATAAATTATAAGTTTTTAGATGGGTTTTCTCTTTTTTCTGGCGTTCATAAAGGGTTTTCTCCCCCTAGTGCAGCAACAGGTCAAAAACCAGAGAGTAGTATCAATATAGAAACTGGTTTACGTTATGGTAAAAATGAATTTTCTACAGAGGTAATAGGTTTTTATAATTATTTTAATAATATGTTAGGGAGCAACCTTGCTGCTGCGGGAGGCACAGGAGATTTAAATCAATTTGACATAGGTAAAGCAAAAGTAAAAGGCGCTGAATTATTGTTTAGATACCAACCCAATAACAGGAATTTATTCAAATTTCCATTCCAAATTTCTTATACCTATACAGATACGGAAATGTTAAACGCTTTTCAAGAAAATTCATGGGGCTATGTATTTGAAGGAGATGAAATTCCATACGTCAATAAACATAGCGCTAATTTAAGTTTTGGAGTTAATTACAAATATATAGAAACCAATGTAGGAGTACGATATAATGGTGACATGAGAACCAAACCAGGGCAAGGAACTATAGCAGAAAGAGAGAAAGTACCGAGCCATTTTATTATAGATGCAACGGTTAAAACTAAAGTTCATAAATATATCTCAATATCGCTAAATGTTATTAACCTTACAAATAAAGCCTATTTGGTTTCTAGGCACCCCTCGGGTTTACGAGCAGGACATCCTTTTGGCATTTTCACTGGTATAAATATAATTTTTTAAAGAAACCATATTTTGAGAACGCAACAAATGAATAGAGTTACGACAACAATTATAAAACATTTCTTTAGCTTGTTGCTTTTGACAAGTACAACTATAATGGTAGCTCAAGAAAAGGAAGAGGAAGCAGATATTATTGAGCTTGAAACCATTATAACCACCGGTTATCAAAAAATTAAAAATAGAGTTTTCACAGGAGCAGCCAGTTCTGTAAAATTAGAAAAAATTAAGCTAGACGGTGTGCCAGATGTTTCTCGCATGTTAGAGGGGCGTGTTGCTGGTTTATCTATCCAAAATGTAACTGGTACCTTTGGTTCAGCACCTAAAATCAATATACGTGGAGGAGCCTCGATTATGGGCAATGTTCAGCCTCTTTGGGTCATAGATGGTGCTGTTTATGAAGATTTGGTTACAATGAGTTTAGACCAATTAGTGTCTGGTGATGCCGCAACTTTAGTGAGTTCTGCTATTGCAGGCATCAACGCAACAGATATAGAAGACATCCAAGTGTTAAAGGATGCATCTGCCACATCTATTTATGGAGCAAGAGCGTTGAATGGAGTTATTGTTATAACTACCAGATCTGGGAAAAGAAATGCCCCCTTAAGTGTTAATTATTCTTATGAATTAAGTTTTAGAAATATCCCAAGCTACAAGCATTATGATTTACTGAACTCTCAAGAAACAATGTCCATTTACCAAGAAATGGAAAATAAGGGTTACTTTAATATAACTAATGCTTTATATGGAAGAAGAGGTGGCGTATATCATCAATATTACAGGAGTGTGAGCAACATAAACCCAGAAACGGGAAATTATTATATAGAAAATACTCAATCATCTAAAAATGCCTTTTTAAAAGAACGAGAATATGCTAACACCGATTGGTTTAATCACTTATTTAATTTTAAACCCATTCAAAATCATACTATTTCCATATCTGGAGGTGGTAAAAACACTAGTACTTATGTTTCTTTAGGTTTTTATGATGACGCTGGATGGACAGTAACAGATAATGTTCAGCGTCTTACAGCTAACCTTAAAAATACTTTTTATTTGAACAAGAATTTAGAGACAACTATCTCTGTTCAGGGAAATACAAGAAATCAAAAAGCTCCTGGTGCTTTTGAACAAAGAAAGAATACTACTATTGGTTCTTTTGAAAGAGACTTCGATATAAATCCATTTAATTATGCCCTATCTACCAGTAGGACACTGCGTTTGAGAGATGAGCAAGGGAACTTAGAATATTATAGAAATAACTGGGCTCCGTTCAACATATTAAATGAATACGATAATAATTATATGCAGATAAAATTATTGGATCTTAAGATTCAAGCAGAAGCAAGCTATAAAATTAATCGAAATTTAAAAACACATGTATTAACTTCAGCTAGATATGCTTCAACCAATACTTCACATTACGTAAAAAAGGGATCAAATGTAATACGGGCATTTAGAGCTAACGAAATTCCTTGGGTCGCAAATCAAAACATTTATTTAATAAAAGACAAAGATAATCCGTTGAATCAGCCTCGAGTTGGCTTAACACATGGTGGAATTTACAATAAAACCGAGACCTCCCTCACCAGTTACATCACTCGCATCGCGGTAGATTTTGACAAAAAGATAAATGACCATGATTTCAAAGCCTTTAGTTTTGCTGAGGTTAGATATGCAGATAGAACCAATAATCCGTTTCAAGGATATGGGATACAATATGATAGAGGTAATCAAGTTTTTACAAACCCTTTATTTTTTCAAAAAATGACCGATGAAGGAAATAGCTATTTCTCTCTATTAAATCGTTATGACAGAGGCGTAACATTTTCTTTAAGTGGAACTTATGGTTATGCTGGGAAGTATATATTTCATACCATTGCTAACTATGAGGGCTCAAACACGGCAGGAAAATATAGCCGATCTCGATGGCTTCCAACTTGGAATATTGGCTTTAAATGGAATGCAGATAAAGAAGATTTTTTAGCTGATTCACCTTTCTCGATGTTAGCATTACGTGCCAGTTATGGGTTAACAGCAAAAATGAATGAATATGCCATTAATTCTACTGCGGTGTTTATGAATACCATATTAAATAGATATAAATTTGAAGATAGAGAAAATGCATTGAAAATCCTGCACCTTGAAAATAGAGATTTAACATGGGAAAAGATATATGAACTTAATCTTGGTATAGATGCAGGGCTCTTTAATAATAGACTAAGTGCAAGCCTAGATTTATACCAAAGAAACTCTTTTGATTTAATAGATCTAATTAGAACTTCTGGTATTGGAGGGCAGTATTATAAATATGCCAACTTTGGTGATATGCAGACCAGAGGTATAGAGCTCACACTAGGTAGTAAAAACATTGAGGCTGAAAATTTCCGTTGGAGCACTAATCTGACTTTCAGCTATCATCATCAGGAAATAACTCGTCTGCTCAATACACCCAATACCTTTGACATGGTATCTGGCACAGGGAGAGGAAACATTGTAGGCTTTGCAAGAGGCTCTTTATTCTCTTTCAATTATCAAGGTTTAACACCACAAGGTTTACCTACATTTGATTTTGGATTGTATCCTCTTAACAATAGAGCCGATGCCAATATTGTTGGTGCTGATTTCTTAGATACACAATATTCTAAATCCTATTTAATTTACCATGGACCTATTGAACCGAGTATTATTAGTGGTTTTTCTAATACGATTAATTATAAAGATTTTGAATTTTCATTTTTTATAACAGCCCAAGCAGGAAACAAAATTCGTTTGAACCCTACCTTTGATCCTACTTTTGCTGACTTAAATATATTTACTAAAAATTACTATGACCGTTGGCTGAATCCGGGCGATGAGTGGACTACAGACGTACCAGTCATTCCGTCAAAGGATTTAATTAATTTGGTGGGTCAAGAAAACATAGAGAAGGCTTATAATACCTATAATTATTCTCAGATGCGCGTAGCAGATGGAAGCTTTGTGAGATTAAAGAATATATCATTAGGTTATAATGTTCCCAGTAAAAAAATCGGAAAGTGGAAAATGAAAAATCTAAATATACGTATGCAAGCTACCAACATTTTTCTCATTTATGCAGACAAGAATTTAAATGGTCAAGATCCAGAGTTTTATCGCTCAGGAGGGGTTTCTTTGCCAACACCCAAGCAGTATACATTAACATTTAATATAGGTTTTTAAAAAAGCGATTAGAAAATGGTAAATCATAATAATATCAACGTTCCAGATAATAAAAACACAATTAAGCAAACAATGGTGAGAATTTCACTTTGTTTTGTGTTTCTTATTTTTAATTCTTGTCAAGATTATTTAGAAACAGACCCAGACTCTTCTCTTAGTGTAGAAATTAATTCTGAAGATAAAATTGCAGAGATATTGACAGGAGCATATCCCCAAGCAAGTTATTTTTCTTTTTTAGAAGCCCGTACAGACAATGTAGAAGAAAGAGACAATGGAGTACACTTTAGGTTGAATGAGGCTATGTTTTTTTGGGAAGATTATGACCAAGAGGATTTAGATACCCCCCTCAACTACTGGAACGCTTGTTATGCTGGGATAGCCCAAACGAATAAAGCCTTAGAATTACTGGCATCTTATCCCAAAACAGATAGAGTAAAAGCATTGTATGGTGAGGCATTTCTGTTAAGAGCGTATCTACATTTTATGTTAGTTAATATTTGGGCTGAGCCTTACGGTACAGAAAAATCAAAACAAAGTTTGGGAATACCTTATTTAGACAAACCAGAAAAAAATGCCTTGGAAGACTACAAAAGAGGGACAGTGAAGGACGTATATGATAAAATCGAAAAAGACTTGAAACTTGGGATATCTTTAGTGAATGATAATTATTATGAAGTACCCAAGTTTCACTTTAATAAGAAAGCTGCCTACGCCTTTGCCTCCAGATTTTATTTAATGAAAGGAGACTGGGACTTAGTGATAGATTACTCTAATTATGTATTAGCCAACGATATAAAATCAAACGTTAGAAATTGGAGTCAATATTTAAATCTAACCGAGTTTGATTTTAATAGAGAAGCATTGTATAGAAAATACACAGATCCTAACGAACCTGCTAATTTACTCTTGACAACTACAGAATCTAGAGTTAAAAGATATGTAGGAGTTGAAAAATATGGAACCACTTATAATAGTATAGATAAGATTTTTAATAAATATGGTATCGATGGATGCTCAAACGCTAAAACGCTTAATATGCAAGCCTTTTATCCTTTTGCTCTTTCACCAACTCCCATTTCTAATGGAATCTATTTAGCTAAATTTGATGAACTATCCCTATTTGGAAACACAGGTCATAGACCAAACGATTTGTATGTGACCAATGTTTTATTCTCTACAGATGAGGTACTGCTCAATCGTATGGAGGCCTATGCGATGAGACACAGATATTCTGAATCTATAGATGATTTATTAAGCTATATTAAAGCTAAATATGATATAAACTTACCATGCTCACGAGAAATGTTTACCTCTACCAGTGGAGATAACTACACCATTTATTCACCATTTTACGGGATGTCAATTAAACAATTAGCTTTAGTAAAAACTATAACTGAATTTCGTCAAAAGGAATTTTTGCACGAAGGTCTCAGGTGGTTTGATATTCGAAGATTCTATATATCTGTTAATCGAAAGACCAAGAATAGTATTTATCGCCCTTTATTGAAGGAGGATTATAGAAAAACACTTCAAATCCCAGTAGAAGCCATTCACCAAGGATTAGAAGCTAACCCTCGATAATTTAAATAAAAACTGATGAAAAATAAAGAATTTCTATTATTTGTACTTACTATGTTTATATTCATTCAATGCAATGAAGATTCATTGTCTAATGATAGTGTAATTGATGCCAACCGAATTGTTAGAAATGAGACCGAATTAGATCAATGGATCAGTGAAACCATAACCAAGCCCTATGGAATTGCGGTTGAATATCGATGGAATAGTAATGCAGCTCCTCAGGGAAGTTATTCTTATCCTCCTAATCCCGAAAAAGTAAAAGCGGTGTTGGAAGCAATGAAATATCTTTGGTTGGAGACCTATGAGCAATCTAATTTAGGGGGAGAAGATTTCATGAAAGGTAAAAATCCAATTGTGATTCGCATATATGGTGGAAGAAATATAGATACTCGTGGAGTTGAGCTTTTGAGCAATCCTACCACAACAGGGGCGGAAATGTTCATCTATAATGTAAATGATTTCGATCCCAAAAATAAAGAAAAAGTATACTTATTAATGCGAAGTGTACATCACCAGTTTGCTAAAAAGTTAGCTGAAGAGATTCCGTATGACAGAGATGCTTTTTTAGCAATTAGCCAGCGAAAATACACAGGTTCAACTGAGCAAATTGCAAGAATTCAATATGACTCGCCCTTGGATGTTTTTAAATTGGTAACCAATGCAAACAAGCAAGGTTTCTACACCCGCTATGGTAGCATTAGTGCTGAATATGATTTTGCGGAAATGGTGAGCGCCTCTCTTACCCATTCCCCCAATGAGGTGGTGGAAGCAGAATTAAATGCGAAAACACCTTTTAAAGATTATGGCTCAGACCCCGAGGTACAAGAACGATATAATGAAGAGGCAAAACAATCCTACAAAGAATTCATGGCAAAGCAACAAATATTGAATGAATATTTTAAAGATAAAGTGAAAATTAATTTAAGAAGATTGCAATTAGCATCCATTCAAAGAATAAATAGATATGTCAGTCAATAAAATCGGGTAAAGATGAAGAAAATAGTATTTTTATTGTTATTCGCAATGTTAGGTTTCTCTTGCTCCGACGATGACGTTACAGGGATTTCGCCTGCACAAAGAAATAAGGAGAGCATTCAAAAATTAAGAACAAAACTCATTGAGGCTCCCTATGGATGGAAGGTCATGTATTTCCCAAGAATGGATTCACTATTGTTGTCTAATAAAGATGAAGTTTTAGAACTCAATCCCTCCTATAAAGATAATTTTGGTTTTGGAGGCCACCTTTTCATGATGCAATTTAATGAAAACGGAACGATGCAAATGTTATGGGACAATAATGAAACAACTAAAAATACATTGCAAGCCAGCGAGTTTGAAATAAACCAAAACTCCTATACTCAATTAAGTTTTACAACGCCAAATTATATTCACAAATTGGTAAATGAAGGGTTTACAGGCAAGTCAGATTTTCTTTATAAAGGAATTGATTTTCAAGGTAATTTAATATTCAAAACCGCTTCTTATTTAGAGTTCGCAAGAGAATATATTGTTTTTGAGAAGGTGAAATCAGAAAATGAATTTCAAAGCATTATAGATTTCTCCTATCAAAACAGAACTTTCTTTGAGAAAATGAAAAATCCACAAATCACCATTCGGCGAGGTAGTAGAATCTATTTTCAGAGTGATATGAAAGTGAAATATTACACTTTAGATTATGAAATAGAACGCTCTGAAAGGATGGAATACCAACGCTATCATTATTTCAGGTTTAATAAAAAACCTAATATTATCACTGGTGGATCCTATGAAAGTAATGCACTTGGATCTGGCTATGTGGGGACAGAAACAGGAATTAGCTTTCATCCTGGAATTAGATTTAATTCAACCTATGTTTTTAAAGATTTTGAAAGACGCGGCGATAAATATATTTGCGAATTAGTGAAGGTTTATGATCCAATGTTGAAAATAGATAGAATTATGAGTAAACACTTAGCTCCTGCGGAAGCTGAGTTTACTGGTTACATCGCAGAAATTAAATTAAATAATTAAACATTGATTATGAAGTTAAAAACTTTACTGTTACTAAGTTTCATCATGATTTCATGCAACCCGAGCTTTAATGATGATATTGATGAAGACTATGAAAGTCTATTTCCATTTGATGGGATAGAAAAACCTGAAATTTCTTATGATGAAATGAAAGTTCAGCTTTGTAACCCGGAATTAGATATAGAAAGATTTCAATTTCCTGGAGTGAAAATTGAACCTGTAAAAGAATATACTGTGACCTTGAAATGCGTTTATGAGGAGGGAATTAATTATGACTCAAAATACATTGTGAGATATGTGGATGCAGATGAAAAAATAAAAACCTTGGGTAGTGATAGGAATGATTATGCCCTCAATAGCTATCTAAACTCTGGCGAAGAAAGAGAAATAGAATTTATAGCTTATTCGGGCTTCCCCATCTATCTATCTGTAGATGGTGTTGGATCAAGAAACTCTTCTATCAAAGCTTCTATCACAGCAGTGTCGGAGGATGGCTTCATCACTACACCTACCCTTTTCATAGAGCAAAATCAAAATAAAGAGGGCCTAAACAGGATTGAAAGCCCCTATTGTGAATATATAATATTGCCTTAATTCTAATATATAATGAAACGATTTTATTCCTATATAATTCTCGCGTTAGCTCTCTTAATTTCATCGTGTGATGACAGGATTGATGAGACGGTAGAATCTGCTTATTTAGAGCCTATTGTATATCCGTATCAATATAAATTTTCAAGGAATGGCTCATCATCTATTGATGTTCTAAAAAAGGATATGATTAACACCCCTATTGATTACATCTATGGAAGTTATTTGAAACAAGCTCGAATCCTTAGTGAATATGAACACGATGTTGTGATGGGTTATTATCAAAAAGAAACTGAAGGCGGAATTATTCTTGAAGATGAGGTGGCTTCCTCGCCAATTCATGAGCGTCACAGACAGCAAATTAAAGCAGATATCCTATCTATTATAGAAGCTTCCGAATTTATTTCTGGCTACCCTAAGGGAAATTCAAAAAGAAGGCAAAGTGCTATATTGGGTTCTGCAGGTTACATTGGGAATAATATTCTAGACCTTAATTTAGCCTATGTAGATGAGAAAGGCTTAGTGGTGGCGGAGGCTTTTAGAAAAATGCTACTAGGAGCTATTCATTTAGATAAAATCATGAATCTACATTTAGACGAGAGCATTTTAACGGATAAGGAATTGAGAAAAGCGCATGAAAATGTGGAATTGGTGGCTGGGAAAAACTACACCGCCTTGGAACATCATTGGGATTTAGCATTTGGTTATTATTCCAATTGGAAAGCTTATGCCCAGCCTGAAGGTTTAATCGCGCTCAAAGATAGCGACAAAAAACTCTTAGATGCTTTTGTTCTTGGGAGGCATGAACTAGGGCGTTATCAATATGATGAAGTTCAAAAACACTTAGAAATTATCCGTGAAGAATTATCTAAAGTAGTTGCCATTCGAACAATAAATCTATTAATTGGTCAAAACACAATTGCTAACATAAGAGAGGATGCAGCCTATTCATTCCTGTATCTATCCGAGGCTTATGGGCTTATTTACGCACTTCAATTCACACGAAACTCGGGGGGGGATCCCTATATGAGCTATGAAGAAGTAAAAGAAATGCAAGAAAAACTCTTGCAAGATGATGGCTTGTGGGATGTTGAACGTTTGCTGGAAGATGAAAACGTAGAGGGCTCACTCAAAAATATATCTAAGGAAATAGCAACTATATATAACATTTCATTAGATAATGTAAAAAGATAAAAAACATACTATGAGAAAATTATTATTAATAATTATTGTATTTCCTTTTAGTATGCTAGCGCAGCAAAACCTGATACCTAATGGGGGATTTGAAGATTATGCAGGCGACCGTCCATTAAATTGGACATTTAGTAGGTTTTTAAATTTTGAAAAAAGTAGAGATTCTCATGAAGGGAATTACGCAGCTAAATTTTACCCTAATGGAGGGTCTATTTATAGCGTTACACAAAATTATAACTATAACGCTATAACGGTGAAACCCAATTCAGCATATAAATTTAGTTTTTGGTATAAAGGAGAGGTTTTAGATTCTTATGGGGCTTCACAAAAAAATATATTGGTTTCTATTACTTGGTATAAAGATAACAAGCGTATTAAAAGAGATTATTTTGATGGGCAAGAGGTTTTATTAACGAATTTATGGCAACAAAAGGAATTAATTGCAACGGTACCTATTGGAGTAAACAAGGCCGGTATCTCTTTTATTATAACTCAAAGTAATTCTGGCCATATCTTGTTAGATGATGTTTCTATGATATTCCAAAAAAAGTTAGAAGCAGTAGCTCCTGTACCATCAAATGTGAATGCAGTAGCCCATCAAAGAGAAATAGAATTAACTTGGAATAATGAAGCTGATCCAGATATTGTATGGGAAGTTGTTGTGAATGATGGGGAACCCAAAATTTCCGCCATTAACCGTTTTACAATTGATGACCTTAAAATGAAAAATAATTACAGAGTAAAATTACGTTCTAAATTGGGAAATGAGTATTCAGATTACACTAATGAGATAAACGTAACTACTAATGGATTAGAATATGCTGTGAATGATGTAGAACGAGTTCCGAGATTACGAACCTTGGGCTTAGATGCGAATGTGTCTTCACCCATTTTCTTATATTTTATTGATTTAGCCAAAGAAAAGGCTAAGATTGATTATTACATTGATGGCAATCTAGTAACCCCAAAAGGTAAAACACTTACCTTTCCCAAAAAAGGTAAACAAAAACTGAAAGTTGTAATTGAGGAGTCTCCAAGCATGAAATGGGAGTTGGAATATAATATAACAATTAAACCATAGCTGAATAAATGTTGATATTGAAAATGAAGAAAATAGAACTAAATACTAATCCAATGAAATTCATATACTCTTATTCTATATTTTTTATTTTGGCTCTTTTAACATTTTCTTCTTGTACAGATGATAACGAGGATTTTTCTGATATAAAAATTGGAAAAGAAGAGGGCAGTTTAAAAGAAGTATTAGTGAATATTGGTAGTGAAAGAAATATTTTGCTCTCAGGTGGGAATGGTAAATATGCGGTTAACGTTGCCGATTCAAAAGTTGCAACAGTTAAAATAAGCCATGATACTTTAAAAATTAAAGGTCTATATAAAGGGGAAACTTTTGCTACTCTAACTTCACATGATAAAAAAGAAAGGTTAGTTATTAAAGTGGAACCCATAGATATTACTATCAGTCAAAACTATATTCATCTCTATCCGCAAGCAGA
>JBPCUN010000110.1:0-31414 GCA_051011115.1 Weeksellaceae bacterium | reverse complement strand
ATACACCATTGTTTAATTCCTACGCCTAAACATATATTGATTGATAGAGATGAAAATGGAGAAGTAAGAACAGAACTATTCACAGAACAGCAAGATCATGAAAGCGTATTGAAGATACTTGGATATTAAAATAATTCATTAACTTTCAACAGGCCAGGAAATTAAAACTATTCACAAATATAAAATCACAATCAAATGAAAGGACCGATATCAGACTTTATTCAGAAATATTATTTACACTTCAACGCCGCATCCTTAGTAGACGCAGCTAAAGCGTACGAGGAACAATTAAATAAGGGAGCCAAAATGATGGTCACCTTAGCAGGAGCGATGTCAACGGCAGAGCTAGGTAAAATCTTTGCAGAGATGATTCGCCAAGACAAAGTACAAATTGTATCTTGTACAGGTGCCAATTTAGAAGAAGACATTATGAACCTAGTAGCCCATTCTCATTACAAGAGAATACCAGACTACCGTGATTTAACCCCACAACAAGAATGGGATTTGCTAGAAAAGGGGTTGAATCGTGTAACAGATACTTGTATTCCAGAAGAAGAAGCTTTTAGAAGATTACAAGAGCACATTTTCAAAATATGGAAAGATGCAGAAGAAAACGGTGAGCGCTACTTTCCCCATGAATTCATGTATAAAATGCTATTATCAGGCGTATTAGAAGAGCACTATGAGATAGACATAAAAGACAGCTGGATGTATGCTGCAGCAGAAAAAAACCTACCAATCGTAGTCCCAGGGTGGGAAGACTCTACCATGGGTAATATTTTTGCCAGCTATGTGATCAAAGGAGAATTAAAAGCCTCTACCATGAAATCTGGTATAGAATACATGGCTTGGCTAGCAGATTGGTACACAGAAAATTCAGAAAACGGCATCGGATTCTTCCAAATCGGTGGAGGTATCGCAGGAGATTTTCCTATATGTGTCGTGCCGATGTTATACCAAGACTTAGAAAGAGAAGACACGCCATTCTGGAGCTATTTCTGTCAAATATCAGACTCCACCACAAGCTATGGAAGTTACTCTGGTGCCGTCCCTAACGAGAAAATCACATGGGGTAAACTAGATATCAACACACCAAAATACATTATAGAATCAGATGCTACCATTGTAGCTCCACTTATATTCGCTTATTTACTAGATTATTAACCAAAACATAATGAAAAAACCAAGTTCAAAGAAAAAAGTCATTGTAGACTTTAAAAAAGTAAACGAAGAAATCCTAAGCTTACTGGTAGAGAAATATCCAGATGGTTATGGAGACAAAGACGTAATCGTTTTTAAAAACGCCAAAGGCGAAACCGTAGAAGCTGTAGAAGTAGAAACAGATGACACTATCTATTTAGTAAAAATTAGTCAGCGTCTAGAAATCGTGATGGAAGAATATGACGAAGACGATGACGAGGATTACGTATATGACGAGGATAGAAACTTTGAAGAGCCAGATCCAAGCATAGAGGATTAATCAGTATAGCCATTTTTTTATAAGGGCAATTACAGGCTTTCTGCAGTAGTCCTCATAAAATCACTTACAAAAAATAGGTGCAAAAGGAGTTTGCCATTCGGCCCCACTCTTTTGCACCTTCTTTTGTTTCCGCACTTTTCCTGCGGGCTACATGCGGCAATCCCTATTGCTTTATTAGTGGAGTAAATAATCCAAGATGGCTTACGTGAAAAATGCTGTTGTCACTCAGAGGTGAATTCGACTGTAAGGAGAATTTGTATCGAAGGGATTTTATTTAAAGTTTTATAATCAAGCTATAATAATATTCCCAATAATTTATTTTAAATTTAGTTACTAAAAAAATTTGTCATGCTGAGTGTTTTTCCGTTATTTTTCTTTTAAAACAATGGAAAAATGTATCGAAGCATTAGACAAATTTCACATTTACCAATTATAAAATAAGCATCTCAAGTATGACCTATTACGTTTACATTTTAGAATGTAAGGATTATTCATTTTACACAGGTGTTACCAATAACGTTCATAGAAGAGTAGATGAACATGTAGAAGGCTTAGATTATAAATGTTATACATTTAATCGGCGTCCGTTGAAGTTATCATACTACACAGTCTTTTCCCAAATAGAACTTGCGATTGCATTTGAAAAACAATTAAAAGGATGGTCAAGAAAAAAGAAAATTGCACTTATAGATGGAAGAATTGATAAACTCCCGAACCTATCAAAGAAGAATTTTAATAAATAATTCTCACTTTCCTTGTCTTATCTTTCGATACATTTTTGCTAACGCAAAAACACTCAAGATGACAAGGAAAACCTAAAAAAGCATCTGATACAAATCTCCAACAGTACCTAACATTTCAATTCGAATTTGAAAGTTGCCTGTGTTGATTTTGTTATGTTTGGAAACAAAAATCACATCGTAACCAAGTTTTTCAGCCTCTATAATGCGTTGATCTACTCTATTCACAGGTCGAATTTCCCCACTTAAACCAACCTCAGCTGCAAAGCAACAATTATCTGGCAAAGGTTCGTTTTCGTAAGAAGATAAAATAGCACAAATCACTGCTAAATCTATAGCAGGATCATCTACACGGATACCTCCGGTGATATTGAGAAAAACATCCTTTGCACCCAATTGAAAACCTGCACGTTTTTCTAAAACTGCCAAAAGCATGTTTAATCTTTTCAGGTCAAATCCAGTGGTTGATCGCTGAGGAGTTCCATAAACAGCGGTAGAAACCAGTGCTTGAATTTCTATCAGCATAGGACGAATCCCTTCTAATGTTGCTGCAATGGCATTTCCGCTCAGGGAATGGTCTTTGGCAGAAATTAAAATCTCTGACGGATTACTAACTTCTTTGAGCCCTGTGCCTTGCATTTCATAAATCCCTAGCTCTGAAGTAGAACCAAATCTATTTTTCTTGGCTCTTAATAGCCTAAAAATGTGATTTCTTTCCCCTTCGAATTGCAGTACCACATCCACCATATGTTCTAAAATTTTAGGTCCTGCAATGGCTCCTTCTTTGGTAATGTGTCCTACTAAAATTACAGGGGTATTGGTTTCTTTAGCAAACTTAATCAGCTCTGAGGTGGTTTGTCTAATTTGAGAAACACTCCCTGGTGCAGACTCTACGAATTGAGATTCTAAAGTTTGAATGGAATCTATGATCAGAATGTTCGGCCTAATATTTTTGGCTTGCTTGAATACTTTTTGCGTTTGAGTTTCTGTAAGCACATAACATTCCTCTGTTTCTATACCAATCCGCTCTGATCGTAATTTGATTTGCGTAGCACTCTCTTCTCCTGAAACATATAAAACCTTCAAGTTCCGCAGGCTTAAGGCTACTTGCAGTAATAAGGTTGATTTTCCGATTCCTGGTTCTCCTCCTAATAAGATGACGGAACCTAAAACAATTCCTCCTCCTAAAACCCTATCCAATTCTTCGTTTCCTGTGATGATTCTGGTTTCGCCAGTTTTAGGAATTTCATTTATATTGAATAAAACTGGTGTTTTATCTTTCTGATTCACATCTTCTTGCCAAACTTCTTTGGTTTCTTTTTTCTCTACAACTTCTTCTACTATGGTATTCCATTCTCCACAAGCTGTACATTTACCCATCCAGGTGGCATGCTGGGTTCCACAGTTTTGACAATAGTATATGGTTTTATTTTTGGCCATGATTTGGTTTAGGTGTTATGATTTTGATATGGCAAGTTAGAGAATTTTAAAGTTTTTATTGGATTTGGATTATTAGAACATAAAGATAAGCCTTCTTGACCTTTTGGTTCGTTTTGAGCAAGCCAAAGTGAACTCTTTTTTTTTAACAATTATGAGGGAAACTAAATCACCCCGTCACATTGAGGTAATTTACACCGCAGGTGGAAATTGTATCGAAATGTTCATAAATAAGAAGTATAATTATGCTGTAAAATGATTCTGTTTCTAGTGATTCAAACACTTCGATACCAATTTTCCTAACGGAAAATTCACCTCAGCGTGACGATCGTTACTTTTCTTGGTTTGTTTTGGATCAAGGCAAAATGAATATATTTATTTTTAACAATAATGAGAAAAACTAAATCACTCCGTCACATTGAGGTGATTTACACCGCAGGTGGAAATTGTATCGAAATGTTCAAAAAAAAGGTACTATAATTTTGATTTCTAACTAAATGAGTCCAATGCGGCGGGGATAGCAGTGGATATCCTTTTGAGGGAATGGATAGCACAAAACACGATGGGAAAAGAACGACCCTAGGAAGTTCCTTTTTACTAGATTTTTTGTGGACATTACCCCAAAAGATAGAAACGAATAGCACCAAATGCCGCCCTAATATTTAAATTAAAACAATTTATTGACTTAAAGTTGATGTTTCGCATTGATTTAGTTATTTTTGTGTGAAATCATAAAATATTATACATTCATGAATCTTCACGAATATCAAGGCAAAGAATTGTTAAGCAAATACGGTGTTAAAATTCAACGCGGTAAAGTGGCTACTACACCTGAAGAGGCTGTGGAACTGGCTAAAAAATTAACGGAAGAAACTGGAACTGGCTGGCATGTGATCAAAGCACAAGTTCATGCTGGTGGACGTGGTAAAGGTGGGGGTGTAAAACTTGCTAAAAGCCTAGACCAAGTAAAAGAAATCGCTGATGATATCATCGGTATGCAATTAGTGACGCCACAGACGTCTGCTGAGGGTAAAAAAGTTCATCAAGTTTTGATAGCGGAAGATGTTTATTATCCTGGGGATAATGAGCCAGAGGAATATTATATGTCTGTTTTATTGAATCGTGGTACGGGTAAAAACATGATTATGTATTCTACCGAGGGTGGTATGGATATAGAGGAAGTGGCTGAGACTATGCCTGACAAAATCTTCACAGAGGAAATTGACCCTGCTGTAGGATTACAAGGTTTCCAAGCGAGACGTATCGCCTTCAATTTAGGGTTGAGCGGACAAGCATTTAAAGAAATGACTAAGTTTGTTTTCTCTCTATACAATGCTTACGTAGGTGCTGATGCTTCTATGTTTGAAATTAATCCTGTATTGAAAACGTCTGACGACCAAATTATGGCGGTGGATTGTAAAGTTTCTTTGGATGCAAATTCATTGTTCCGTCATAAAGATTTAGCTGCATTGCGTGATACAAGAGAAGAGGATCCTACTGAGGTAGAAGCTGGTGAAGCTGGGTTAAACTTCGTAAAACTAGATGGTAATGTAGGTTGTATGGTAAATGGTGCTGGTCTTGCGATGGCCACTATGGATATGATAAAACAAGCTGGTGGTAGCCCTGCAAATTTCTTAGATGTGGGTGGTACTGCGGATGCTGAACGTGTTGAGAAAGCATTTAGAATCATCTTGAAAGATGAGAATGTGGATGCTATTCTAGTTAATATTTTTGGTGGTATTGTTCGTTGTGACCGTGTGGCTCAGGGGATTATCGATGCTTACCAAAATATGGGAGATGCGATTAAAGTGCCAATAATCGTAAGATTGCAAGGTACCAATGCAGTTGAAGCGAAAGAAATGATTGACAATTCTGGCTTGAAGGTTCACTCTGCGATTACGCTAGAGGAAGCTGCTAATAAAGTGAAAGAAGTGCTTGCTTAAGCATTCAAAATCTTAATATATAATAAAGCTACCTGCGGGTAGCTTTTTTTTGTAACTATTTGTTACTTTTTGCTTCTAATGATTAATTAGTTATTTTTACTTTTATGGACGATCACATGCTTATAGCCCAAAATGTTTCTAAATCTTTTGGAAGCAAAATGGCTTTAAATGACTTTAGCCTTTCTATACCTAAAGGTTGTATATATGGTTTATTAGGACCGAATGGTGCTGGGAAAACTACTTTTATCAGAATTATTAACCAAATTACCATGCCTGATACTGGAGGTGTTTTTTTGGATGGAGAGCCGTTGGGGCCTAAACATATTTCTGAAATTGGATATATGCCAGAGGAAAGAGGATTGTATAAAAACATGAAAGTGGGGGAACAAGCTGTATATCTTGCGCAATTGAAAGGATTATCGCACAAAATGGCAGTTCAGAAATTACGCTATTGGTTTGATAAATTAAACATCGCAGATTGGTGGGATAAAAAATTGAGTGAGCTCTCTAAGGGAATGGGACAGAAAATTCAATTTATTGTAACTGTTTTACATGATCCTAAATTATTGATTTTTGACGAACCTTTTAGTGGTTTTGATCCTGTAAACGCTAATCTGATTCGAGACGAAATTATAGAACTTAAAAATAAAGGAACTACCATTATATTTTCTACCCACCGCATGGAATCAGTAGAGGAAATGTGTGATTATGTAGCTTTAGTTAATAAAGGACATAAAGTACTAGACGGTAAGATACAAGAGGTAAGAAATCGATTTAAAGATGGTAAATATAAAGTTGATATGGTTCTAAACAATTCTGACAAGCTTGAATATTTGATAGAACAATACAAGGTACGGGATATTAAACGAAATAATGGTCTTACAAGTTTCTACGTATATGGGGATCAACATAATAACAACCAGATTTTACAAGATTTATTACAGATTGGGGATATTAGAAGTTTTACAGAAGAAATACCTACAATGAATGAGGTATTTATAAATGCAGTAAAAGCGTAAGGAAATGAGACAGATTTGGTTAGTTACAAAAAGAGAATTTATAGTACAGGTAAGAAAAAAGTCTTTTATCCTATTGACGTTGCTAATGCCTTTACTATTAGTGGGTTTGGTGGCCTTGGTGATATTTTTGACCAAAGCAAACCAAGAAACCTACAATGTAGCGATTGTGGATGACAGTGGATTGTTTATAACTACTTTTAAATCTACAGAGCAAGAACGCTATTCATTCTATCCGCCAGAGGATTTACAAGGATTGAAGGATACATTGGCCGATAGTGAATATTTGCAAGGGGTTCTTCATATTCCAGCAACGGATAGTGCTTTTAGTAATTTAGAAAATGACATCAAATTATCTTCTAATAAAAGCATGGGTTTAATGCAAATCAATGAGCTTGAAAGAAAATTAAGTGATCGACTAGAAAAATTAAATCTAGAAAGACAAGGTTTATCAGGACAAGATCTAGATGATGCTAAAGTAAATGTAAACCTACAGGTTTTTAAAGAAACCTCCGACGGTTCTTCTACAAGTAGTAGCATGACAGAAGGCGTAAAAACCGTCTTATCCTATCTCCTAATGTATGCTACCTTTACCTTTATCATGATGTATGGAGTAAGAGTGATGCGAAGTGTGATAGAAGAAAAGAACAATCGCGTAGTAGAAATCATTATTTCATCTATCAAACCTTTTAATATGATGCTGGGTAAAGTGCTAGGAACCACATTGGTGGCTATTACACAATTCTCTATTTGGATTATATTAATACTTCTAGGTATGGCTTTTATCCCAAGTTTACTAGATAATGCAATGCCACAACAAGAAATGATGGGGCAAATGACAGATGGTGCTATGCAAGAATCTTTTACCACACAAATCAATACAGTGATAGATACGCTTTTTAGCTTGAATTATCCTTTGATTATTTTCACTTTTCTTATATACTTTTTCTTTGGGTATTTATTATACAGTTCATTTTTTGCCGCGATTGGTGCATCTGTGGATAATGAAACAGAAACACAACAGTTTATGTGGGTGGGACTCATTCCATTGATGCTTGGGGTATATGGTGCTATATCTATCATAGAGAATCCAGATGGTCCTGTTGGCTTTTGGATGTCTATGGTACCGTTTACTTCTCCTGTAGCCATGATGGCAAGAATTTCTTATGGTGTCCCGACTTGGGAATTAGTTTTATCTATTGTGATATTATTGGCCTCTGTAGTAGCGATGGTATGGTTTGCTGCAAAAATATACCGCGTGGGAATCTTGATGTATGGTAAAAAACCTTCTTTCAAAGAATGGTGGAAATGGATTAGATACTAAAATATGCAAGCATGCGAAATTAAGTTTGTGTAAAACTTTATCATAAGGTTCCGTAATCGCCAAAGGATTTTTTAACTTAGCATTTAATTAAACAAGTTTGAAAATGAAGAAGTTTTTTCTTTTGGCGCTTGCGGCATCATCTTTTTTGAGTGCTCAAGTAGAACGTCCTAAATTGGTTGTGGGGATCGTGATTGATCAAATGAGAACCGATTACCTGTATCGTTATAATGCAGATTTTGGAGATAATGGTTTCAAAAAATTAATGGGAGAAGGTTTCGTCTTCAAAAATACCCATTATAATTATATGCCAACTTATACAGCTCCAGGACATGCCTCTATTTATACGGGAACCACACCTTCTATCCATGGGATTGTAGGGAATTCTTGGTTTCACAAGAGTGAAAATCAAAAAGTATATGTGACTACGGATGATAGCATGAAAAGCATTGGAATGACTGCTGAGGCTAAAGAAGGGAGAATGTCTCCACGTAGATTAAAGGCTACCACCATTACAGATGAACTGAAATTAGACACCAATCACGAAGCTAAAGTAATCGGAATTTCATTAAAAGATAGAGGTGCCATATTACCAGCGGGACACTTTGGCAATGCTGCCTATTGGATGAATGCTGAAGGAGAGTTTATTTCTAGTTCTTATTATTTTGATCAATTACCAAAATGGGTAACTTCTTATAATCAAAAGAAAAATGCAGATAAGTACTTAAAACAAGGATGGAGCCTACTAAAACCTGCAAAGGATTATAATGAAAGTACCGCTGATGACACGCCATATGAGCGAATCTTCGAACCGAAAACAAAGCCGGTTTTCCCATATGATTTAAAAGCGATTGCAGATTTAGCGGGGGATAAAGATATCATCAAGACAACACCATACGGAAACACCATGGTAGCGGAGTTAGGAAAGGAAGCGATCTTGAATGAAGATTTAGGAAAAGATGAAATCACAGACTTCTTATCTTTAAGTTTTTCTTCTCCAGATTATATTGGACATAGCTTCGGGCCACGTTCTATAGAAATTCAAGATATGTATTTACGTCTAGATGAGACGATTGCAGACCTTATCTCATTTTTAGATAAAAATATAGGAAAGGATCAATATTTATTGTTTTTAACCGCTGATCATGCTGCTGCAGAAAATCCTAAATATCTGTATGACCATAGATATGAGGTTAAAAGTCTAGATTCCAGAGAGACTGAAAAATTAATTAAAAATGTTTTAGAAGAAAAATATGACGACCAGATATTTGTAAATTATTCAAATCAAAATATTTTCTTGAATGAACCATACATTCTTGAAAATAAATTAGAATACGAGCAAATCTTGTTTGACATTAAAAAGACTTTAGAAGAAAAGCCATTTATCTCTCATGTTTATACAAGAGATGAGGTTTTAAAAGGAAATCCAAATAAATACCATTTAAGCATGATTGCTAGAGGATTTGATCCAAAACAAAATGGAGATTTGGTCGTGATTCTTGATCCTCAATATATGGAATACTATGAAACAGGAACTACACACGGATCTACTTATATGTATGACACGCATGTTCCAAATATTTGGTACGGATGGCATATACCTCAAGGGGAATCAGCTAAGCGCTATGAGATTACAGACATCGCACCAACCCTTTCTCAAATGTTGAATATTCCTATTCCAAATGGGTCTGAAGGAAATAACTTAACAGACTTATTACAGTAATAACTAAGTAGTTTAGAAAAATAAAAATAGCCGTCTCAATATTAGCTGAGACGGCTATTTTTATTTTCTTTAGAATTATGCTGAAAAAGATAAATTTCCGTCTACCATTTCTAATTTTCTATCAGCCATATTTGCTAATTCTTTGTTATGAGTTACTAAAACAAAAGTTTGATTAAATTCATCACGCAAATCAAAGAATAATTGATGTAATTCATCGGCATTTTTAGAGTCTAAATTACCTGAAGGTTCATCCGCAAAAATCACATCAGGTTGATTCATTAATGCACGTGCTACCGCTACTCGTTGTTGCTCACCACCAGAGAGTTGGTTAGGTTTATGAAGAGCTCTGTTTTTTAATCCTAAATATGATAACAACTCTTCTCCTCTCCCAACTACATTTTTAAATTTCTTGCCTTGAATCATCGCAGGAATACAAACATTTTCTAATGCGGTAAACTCTGGTAACAATTGATGAAACTGAAATATAAAACCTATATGTTCATTTCTAAACCGTGAGAGTTTTTTATCCTTCATATTTGTTAAGTCAACACCATTAATCTTCACAAATGTGTTGAACCCTTTTGGATTAGTAGGTCGTTCTAGCGTCCCTAATATTTGCAAAAGGGTCGTTTTACCTGCACCAGATGCACCTACGATAGATACTACTTCTCCCTTTTTCACGTGTAATGAAACGCCTTTCAACACCTCTAAATCATTGTATATCTTATGTATATTTTGGGCTATAATCATGGCAGTTGGTTTTCATTTATATAATTTGACTGTTTCTGAGGAGGTAATTCATCGTACACAAAACTTAAATAACTCACCGCATCAGGATGGTCTGGGAATATATCTTTGGTAACTTTCAAAGAAATTTTGATGGAATCTTGTGGCCTTAATTTTATAGGATCATAACTGATTTTATTTATTTTTAAAATATGATGAGCATAAGGCTCTGTCGCCGTTAGTTTTTGGAGCGTGAAATTATTATCTGCTGATAAATCAACACTAAAATTACCTTCATTTTTCACTACAACTTGGATTGAAAGGCTATCGCCACCCACTTCAATTTCATTTTCTAGAATATTCATTTTTATATGATCTACACTATGGTAAACTGGAAGGTGCTTATAATAAAACCATGATAATCCGTTACGCCCATCTAGAATCACGCTATCTGAAGAGATAATATATTTAGAGAAAAAAGTAATTTTTTTACCCTCCATAGAAGCATCAGAATCCCATAAATTATATTGAGATTCCCTATTTTCTAAAGTAACATAATTATGTGCTTCTTTCTCTGGATAATTATAAAAATTATAAAGTGATGTATATTGATATTTTTCAAAAACAGCAATTCCTTTGGTTACTTCCCCTGCCTTTATTGAAAAATCTTTCCAGCCATGATATTGGGTTTTGATAGGCACATCTTGTACAATAAAATAAATTCTAGCTATTCCGATTAATACCATCATGATAATAGACAAGGTTTTAATTTGAGCAATGGCCTTAGGATTATTTTTATAATAATGATAGCTAATAATCAACAAAGGAATAAAAGCCACTAAGCTCCACTGAGCCTGTATATATCTTTTAAAAGTGATAAGAATAAAGAAACCTAAAACCCCAATGAGTGTATATATAAGCGACTTTTGAAATTCTGAAGTATATTTTGACTTTACAAACGCTTTGACATGATGATAAAATAATAATGGAGAACTGGCCCATAGAAGACTTAATAAATAATCTCCTACATTGCCGATTTTGAAAGATGTTGAAACATTTCTTCTCACTAAATGATACTGTAAGGAAGCAAAATCATTATTAAATTGCCATATAATATGAGGCATATAGCATAAAATGCCAGTAAATACCGCAATGTAAATATATTTACTCTTTAAGAGTTTATAGGCATGTGGGAGGAGCGTAAAAATAATGAGTAAAATACCATGATACTTGCTATATATGAGCAAAGACATAGCTATCCCAAGTAAAACAGATGATAAAATAGTCTTGTTCTCTAAAAAGTTTTTAAGCAAATAAAAATAAAGAATCCCAAAAAATAAGAGCGGTGCATCTGGTGTATTAATAAACCCAAACACCTGAAATAGCACCATTGAGAAAAATAGATAAGCATATAGATTTAATTGCTTTCTATTTTTAATATCTAACGTTTTGCCTAATATCACAAATCCTAAAGCCCCAAAAGCTATGGCAATCAACCTATTACCTAATTCGTTCTCTATCAATTCAAACCCAAGCCTAGCCCAAAGCGCAACCATAGGTGGATGATCATAATACCCCCATGCTAAATGCCGGGACCAAACCCAATAGTAAGCCTCATCGTTGATTAAGGGCGTAAAAAAAGATTGCAAAACATTTATTATAAAATAAATACCTGCAATCGTCCATAATTTTCTTTGAATTAATGTTGCCTCCATCTAAAATCAAATGTAATCATAATTTTATAATTGTATGATTAACCTATATCAGACTTTCTGGAAAGCTAATAGCTTGTATTGCTATCTATCTATTGGTGATAAGTACCCTATCTACCTCGCTCATAGGAATTAAAGAGTCGTTCAAAAATTGTTTAGGTCTTCTAGCAGATCTGTATTTTCTCTTCCAATAAGAATTAGAAAGAGATGCAATACTCACTCCTTGAGAAGACGAAGCATGAATAAATTTTACATCTTCATCATCCGCTTCCACCACCATGCCTACATGCGTGACTCTGGTAGGAGACGTAGTAGAAAAGAAAATTAAATCACCTTTTTGTAATTCACCTTTACTCACAGGGACACCTATTTTAGATTGACGCGCAGAGACCCTAGGTAATTCTATCCCTTCTACATTATATATTTTTTGCATAAAAGCAGAGCAATCAATCCCTCTTCTTGTTGTTCCCCCGTATCTATATGGGGTTCCTAAATATGAGTTTGCTTCATAAATAATATTATTGATAGTCACATTCAAAGAGGAGGCATAGGTAGAAGCTTCTAATTTTTCAAAAACATCCTCATCTGTATTTATCAAATCTACCGCTTCTGGCACAATTATTGGTTTCTTAAGAGAAGCTTGTAATTCTATAACTTTAGAATTTGCATGCTTAGGTACATATTGTTGCTGTGTTAGATAATTACTACCAGTATTACATGACGTCAATACGACTAATGACAATATAAATGTACCAACGGACCCCAATCTTTTCTTAATCATACTTGTTAATTTTACTAAACAAGTAGCGAATTTAGCATTCTCTCAATAAAATCCATGGTATGGATATTACTTTAGCATGACTTTAACATGAGCACCTTCAAATCCTAATTTTTTTAAATACTTTAATTTTTTTTGCATAAACCTTTGCACATTTAAATTATTGTTTTAAATTTGCAAACCATTTTAGAAAGTAAATAATCAAAAATGGCCCATTCGTCTAGTGGTTAGGACGCCAGGTTTTCATCCTGGAAACAGGAGTTCGATTCTCCTATGGGCTACAAAATTTTGTAACAACAATATGGCAAATTACAAATCAGCAATTAAAAGAATCAGACAGGCTCAGACCAGAAGATTACGCAATAGATATTACGACAAATCAGCTCGTACAGCTATTAAGCAATTGAGAGAGGAAACTGACAAAGAACTAGCTTTAGAAAAACTTCCGAAAGTATCGTCTATGATCGATAGACTGGCTAAGAAGAATATTATTCACAAAAATAAAGCTGGAAACTTAAAGAGAAAATTGACTAAACACGTCAACGCTCTTTAATATTCTGTAAAGAATTATTTGGCCCATTCGTCTAGTGGTTAGGACGCCAGGTTTTCATCCTGGAAACAGGAGTTCGATTCTCCTATGGGCTACAAAGCCGTTTATTTAAAAATAAACGGCTTTTTGTGTTCTTTAAATCTTGTTCAATCTTTTATTCCGATAGGGCTTGATCCAAAAAAGACCTCATCCCATCGCTTTCCCAATCAGCCACGCCTACTTTATTAATAAGGATATTCCCTTCTTTACCTATCACATAGGTTGTAGGTAAAGAGGTATACTGCAATTGATCAGAAGGCTTTAATAATTGATAGTATGGTAAGGCATAATTTCTTTTATCCTCAAAGGTATTAACCCTAGACCACTCATCTTGAGTGATGAAATAAAAAGAAACATCATCTTTATAATCTTGGTATAAATTAGAAAATGATGGCATCTCTGCAACACATGGTGGACACCATGTAGCCCAAAAATTAATCACAATTACCTTTCCTTTATCATTTTCTAGACTATATACATTATTCTCTTGATCGCTAAATGTTAAGCTATAATCCAATAACTTTTCTTGTTTATCCTTAGAGATTGTATTCGGACTAAATGAAATAAGTCGTTGTATAAAAACCTGAACTGGCATTCTTGTTTGGGGTAACAACATAAGTAATATAAATACACCTATAAGGACATCTGCCCACCTCTTTTTTATAAATTTGATCATCTCTTTCATATTTACACAAAGCTAAGAAGTTTTAAAACTTTATAATTAAAAAAAATTCTGAATGCTTTCAATCATTTTGTATATCTTCGCAAGATAAATAAAAACGTTTTTTCTTACTAGTCATGAGCGACACTATCAAATTCTTCCATCCGGAAGAAACTTTTGTTTACCATTTAGAAAAGTCATTCTGTAAAGTGGTATTTTTAAAACAAAAAAATTGTCTTATTCTGGAAGTTGAATCAACAGAAGATCTAGATCATTTAGAGGAAGATTCTCTTCAAAATGAATTTCCAAAGGTTCTATTCAATGTAGATGATTTCCCTATTCCTTACCAAACCAAAAAAGATTTGGTAGACAAAATAGTCGAAATTCCATTCGGCACTGGTGAAGTAGAGAATGAAGAAGGTGAGTTAGAAGAAGTATTCTATACCAACCTCTCTGTAAATGAAGATGACTTTGAAATTAACAATAATGTCATCAAGTTTTCTAAAGATAAAGATGGAGACCTTCGTGTCCACTGGACTGGCGAGGTAGACGACTTTACTGAAGTGTCTGAAGAGCCTATATCATTTGAAATGGACTGTTCTTTAAGACCTAAAAAAATTGAAATCTTAGACTAAATTGAAATTCTATAAATACCAAGGTACTGGGAATGATTTTGTGATGATTGATGATCGGGAAAATACTTTCCCAGCAAATGATTCTGAAATCATAGCTCAACTCTGCAATCGTAGATTTGGGATAGGCGCTGATGGATTAATTTTACTTCAACAATCCAAAGGCGATTTCCGTATGCTTTACTTTAATGCAGACGGGAGCCAAAGTACGATGTGTGGTAATGGTGGTAGGTGTTTTGTGAGATTTTTAAAAGATTTAAAACTTATTAAAAACACCGCTAAATTTTTAGCTATTGATGGGTACCATTACGCAGAAATAAATGAGGCACTCGTAAAGCTTCAAATGCAAGATGTACATGAAATCACCCAAGGAGATAATTTTTATTTTTTAAATACAGGCTCCCCCCATCATGTCATATTTACAGATCACGTAAATGACATTAATATTAAAGAACAAGGAGCATCTGTACGTTACTCCAAAGAATACCCCCAAGGTACTAACGTAAACTTTGTAGAAGTCCTCACTCCCAACCGATTATATGTACGCACTTATGAACGAGGTGTGGAGGATGAAACTTATAGCTGTGGTACTGGAGTTACTGCGGCGGCACTTGCCTATGCTTCATCGGGAGACCATTTAATATCTAATGAGGTGCATATAAAAACACCTGGTGGAAATCTACTTGTGACGTTTGAAAAAAATGATCAAGGATATCATTCGATTTATTTAATTGGACCTGCAACTGCTGTTTTTAAAGGTAAAATCAAACTTTAACTTATGAAATTGAAATATCTGCTATACACATTGGCTTTGCTGATGTTTTCTTCTTGTGCTTATTTCTACAAATCTGATAAAAATGTAGCTCAAGATGGCTTCTTATATATTTATCCCAATAGTACTTATGCTGATGTATTAGACTCTATACAACCTTATATAAAAGATGTAGAGAAATTTGATGCTGTAGCTAAACTTATGGATTATGATCAATTAGTAAAACCTGGAAAATATAAGGTTTCCACAGCGGATACCAACGAGACATTAATAAATAGATTAAAAAATGGAGAGGAAGAACAGGTGAAATTAATGATTAGAAACTCTCCTACAATATTCCATTTAGCAAGAGATGTATCTAATGAATTAATTGCTGATTCTGCTGCGATCGTGAATGCTATTTTAGAGAATCCTACTTTTAAAGAAAAAGGATTAGATCTAGAAACAGCTAAAATTTATTTTATACCCAACACCTATTTCTTTAAATGGATTACCTCTGGTGAGACGTTTGTAAAAAGAATGATTACAGAACATGATAAGTTTTGGACAGAGGAAAGAAAACAAAAATTACAAGAATCTGGTTTAACAGAACTAGAAGCTTACACACTTGCTTCTATCGTACAAATGGAAGCTTCTAAAGCTGACGAACAGCCAAAAGTAGCAAGAGCATACCTGAATAGATTAGACAAAGGCATGAAATTACAAGCAGATCCAACTTCTGTTTATGCCTACAAGCTAGAACATGGATTCAATGAATCTATACAAAGAGTCTATCATAAACACTTGAAAACTGCTTCTGCCTATAATACATATCAAGTCGTTGGGTTGCCACCTGCACCAATCACCCTACCTAACGGCACTGCAATAGATGCTGTATTGAACCCAGAGGATCATGATTATATCTACTTTGCAGCTGACCCAGATAGACCAGGCTACCACAGCTTTACCAATAGTTATACAGAACATCAAAAAAATGCCAACAAATACAGAGCTTGGTTACGAGAAAACGACATTAAATAAGAAAAGACCATGAAAATAGCCGCCCCAGTTTTGAGACGGCTACAAATACTTAGTTTTTTGACAAACTAAACTTTATAGGCTATGTACCATTTCTGATATCATATGTGCTGCAAGTTTAGAAGTTCTATTATCTATATCATAATTAGGATTCAGCTCAGCTACATCCATCAACCTTACCTTACCTGAAGAAAACACCCTTTTAATAATTTGTTTCACTTGGTAAGGCGTAAGACCATTGGTAGTTACCGCACTTACACCTGGCGCATAGGCAGCGTCAAAGACGTCCATATCTAGACTCAAGTAGATTTCATCTACCGTCGTGATAAATTTCTCTAGTTGCACCACCCACTCTTTGCTTCCACTATGGATATCATCTGCTGTTACATATTTACCACCATATTGTTCTACTCTATCAAATAATGCTTGGGTATTACCGATTTTCTGAACGCCTAAACAAAAATATTTGAAATCTCGGTTATTATCTTGGCTCCATTTTGCCATCTCATAAAAACCTGTTCCTGAAGTTGTATCTGGATGTGGAATTCTGAAATCAAAATGAGCATCAATATTGATAACCCCAATATTTTTACAAGTTTCTTTTAAAGCTAAAAAATTACCATATGCAACTTCGTGTCCACCCCCTAATACTAATGGATAAGTATTTTTCTTTAATAATTCTTTGACTACAGAAACTTGTTCTTTTCTTCCTTCTTCTAATTCGTTCCCCACTACCATCACATCCCCATAATCATACAATGCAGAAACATCTGAATTCATTTTAGGGATAAATGAGAGCATTTTTCTGATAGCTTCTGGTGCACTCGCTGCTCCTGCTCTTCCTTTATTTCTACGCACCCCTTCGTCTGAGGCAAATCCTAAAAATACAACAGATTTTTCTAAATATGCTTGGTGTTGTTTAGGGAACTCCTGTACAATCTGATGCCATCTTTTACCTTTAATCCCGTCTTCTACATCAACTCTACCTTCCCAATATTTTTGCTTGAATGGTTTTATCATTTTTTAATAAATTTTTCCAAATTTAATTAATTTCATATATAACAGCCTAATATTTAAGATTATTCTACCAACCTCTTACAAATTAGACATTTAACGTAGGAATCAGTGATAAGAATAACCTATCAACTACTATGCAAGCATTCATTGGCATATAGTTTGTACAATTCTACGTTAAACCAAAAAATATCAATTTTATGAAAAAGTTAAGTTTATTTGTAATCCTAGCAGTGTTCTTTACTTTATTTACTGCTTGTAGCGATGATGATGACGGCGGTGTACGTGCACCATTAGATATCCCTACAGAAGCAAAGGATATTGAAATTCCATTTGCAACGATTACAGGGGTTAAATTACCAGTGGTTGGTCCTTTCAAATTAGATGTTGATATGGATGAGGTAATCAAGGATAATACTGCGGGTATCTTGTCACTAGACAATGTGAAAAAAGCTGAGTTAGTTGACTTCACTGTAACACTACAAGATTCAAGTTTCAAAGGGGATTTGAGCGCTATTAAAGATATGGATATCTACATTTACGCTAAAAACCCATCTGTAGAAGAAATTAAAGTGGCAGAGGTAAGAGGTAATAAGCAAAAGGACAAGATTGATTTTGACATCGTATATGATGGAGATATGAAGGATTACTTCGAGTCAGATGACATTTATTTAGTGTTAAAAGATATTGTTCCTGGTGATGAGTCTTTAACTACGTTCACTATTACGGCTAAACCAGTATGGAAAGCAACTTTTGGACTATAATGAATAGATAATATTAATTAAAAAAGGCGATTCAAAATTGAATCGCCTTTTATATTTTATCTATTTTTTAGATTAAGCCTTATCTCTTGGTTGGTGCTGTTCTCTTTTCTCTACTTCTTTAGGATTAACTTCTTGCCCTTCTGTAGCTTTACGATTAATTGCCCCTTCCTCTAACTTAGAATTTTCTTTTCTAACTTCTGGATTTACTTTTTTGTCTTCTTTTTTCATAATAGAATATTTTAAGTTAATAGACACAATAAATATGCCTTACTCAGAAATTACCCCACTCCCTAGCAACTCCTCCCCCTCATACCAAGCTACAAATTGTCCCGGTGTTATGGCGCTTAAAGCTTCTCCAAATTGAACATAAAGCCCTGATTGCGTTTGGTATAAAATGGCTTTTCTTAGCTTTTGTCTATAACGAACCCTTGCTTCTACATCCATGGATTCGCCATTATTCAATCTCAAATCTTCTCTTATCCAATGAACTTCCTCTGAAGAAACATATAAAACATCTTTAAACAACCCAGGGTGATTACTGCCCTGCCCTACATAAATAATATTTTCTTCAACATCTGTTTGTAAGACGAATAGAGGTTCCTCCTTTCCACCTATCCCTAAACCCTTTCTTTGACCTCGCGTAAAATAATGCGCTCCATCATGTTCTCCTACTATATGTCCATCTGATGGTGTATAGCGATAAGATTGGGATTTTGCTTTGAGTTCAGCTTCTTTGGATTCGTAGGAATCAGAAATTTTTGGATATTGAAAATCCTTATCAATTTCTATGATCTGTCCTTTTTTAGGCTTTAATTGCTGTTGCAAAAAATCAGGTAAACTTACCTTTCCTATAAAACATAATCCCTGAGAATCTTTTTTATCGGCTGTCGCCAAACCTTGTTCCTTAGCAATACGTCTTACTTCTGGTTTCTCTAATTCCCCTATTGGAAATAATGCTTTAGATAATTGAAATTGATTTAACTGACATAAAAAGTATGATTGATCTTTATTTTTATCTTTCCCTGCTAAGAGTTTATAAATTATCTTACCATCTTTCTCAATTTCCTCTTTTCTACAATAATGCCCTGTAGCTACATAATCAGCCCCTAAACTCATCGCTGTATTCAAGAATATATCAAACTTAATTTCTCTATTACATAAAACATCAGGATTAGGGGTTCTTCCAAATTTATATTCGGCAAACATATAATCTACTATTCTTTCCTTATAGATGTCACTTAAGTCAATTACTTGAAAAGGAATTCCTAATTTTTCTGCTACCAATAAAGCGTCTGCACTGTCCTCTACCCACGGACACTCATCTTCTAACGTTACAGAGGCATCGTTCCAATTGCGCATGAATAAGCCGATTACATCATATCCTTGCTCCTTCAATAAATGTGCTGTGACACTACTATCCACTCCGCCTGATAATCCTACTACTACTTTTTTACCGTTCACTTTTAAATATTTAACCGTGCAAAGTTACGGAAAGCGTATCAATTGAAGAGAACCTAATATTTTACTGAAATAGGGTAAGCTAAAGATGCTTGATTGCTTTATTATTTTTATAATCAATCCACTTTTGCCCTTGTATTTTACGCATTGCGGCATCTATATACCGCATTATGAAGACATTGTATAGCGCTTCCGTTAAATGTTTTGGCTTTTTAGGAATAGACCGTAAACTCATAGAGAAACCTGGCGTTACATATTTCATATAATGCCAGTAACCTTCTGGCATATAAAGCGTATCACCATGATTCAGGATGGCTTTATAGGGTTTTAAATTTTTTAATAAAGGAAACTTTTCAAAATCTGGATTCTCGAAATCTATATCTTCCCTGCTAATAACAGAAAAAGGGACTTGGTACATAAATTTTGATTGACTCGGATGAACCAAAATACATTGTTTAGTGCCAGCAAAATGAAAATGAAATATATTGGCTAAATCTATGTCGTAATGCATAAAAACTTTGCTATCATAACCCCCAAAGAACATCATGGGCATTGTTTTCATCATAGTTAAACCTAGCTTAGGATAATGAAAATCTTCTTGTAATTGTGGTGCTTCTTTTATTAAATTAAAAAGGAATATCCTCAAATCAGTCGATTCTCGCTCGAGTAAATCAATATACTCCGACAATTTCATTCGAGCCTTTGGTTCATTAAATCCATCTTCTGCTTTTACAGGCTCACTATTGTATAAAGGAACGATAAGATGTCCCGCAACTGATTTAATATAATCAAAAGTCCATTGTTTGCTTGCTGGCCAATCCTCTGTAAGCTTTTCTATGACTACAGGTATCTGAGGTTTATAAAATCGCGCAATAAATTCACTTTTGGTAATGTTTGAAACTCTTGTAATTGGCGTAAAATTAAATGACATAACATGAATTTTAATTAAACTAAACAGCTTGCATTTTACTGCATTTCAACCACTAAAAACTTACCTATCCCTATGGTAAATAGTAAATTACCATACAACGAATGCTCTAAACAACTAATTAATATAGAGCGACTTCTGTAATAACGCCAGGCAAATAAAAGTCCTCCCATAATAGTAAAGCCTATGGCTATAAAATTATTGAAAATAATATGTGCAAAACAAAAATAAAGGGCAGAAAAAACTATCAAGACAATATGATTTCTATACAAACTTTGATAACGCTGAAAGAAAAACAACCTATAGATAATCCCTTGTGGAATCACAGATAAAATGGGGTACAAAAACATCACAAGAATCCATTGTGGAAAGTTCTCTAATGGAAACTTCATAAAATATTCTGGCATATAATACCATGTGATCCAAGAATATAGAATCACTGAGATAGTAAACATCAATAAAAGACTCTTCCATTCTTTCTTCCAAGATCCTATATAAAATATTTCTTTGTTGGTCATTTTATATTTCTTCTTTAAGACAATAAATAAAATTACTGAAATTCCAGGTAAGAACAGAGCTATTAAACTGATTCCTTTGGTAAGATCTCTAAGTTCATCTATGTATAAGTAGATAAAGACTGGGATGATAAGATAGAGAAACACTTGCTCCATCCATTTTGTAAGTTGTTTTGATTTCAAAAATTTAATTAATTTTATTTTTATACTTAATTTCTTCTTTATTTAAAGTGTAGGCTGAAATAAATAGCAAGATTTCACCTTGCTTATAAGTTATTTCTACCTCATCAGCCGTAGAATGATTTCTTGTTCCAATAGTATGCGTGAGGTCAAGATCCATCCCATTCAATTCATAAAACAACCCTTTAGATTGTACTTTCTCCGCTGTTGGGAAAGGGTATAGTGAAATAATTCGATCCTTAACGCCCGTTAAATTCACCTTTTTATCAGTAAAATAAAATTGAGCAAAATCATCAAAAAAGACGATTTCAATTTTGTTTTTAAACTTCAAGGCTGTGGTCAAATTCCCTAAAAAATGATCATGTTCAGATCCTGTAGAACCATATACATCTACGCGCGAAAAACCTTCATTGCTAATGATTTCTAAACACTTATGAAAATCTGTAAAATCCTGATCTAGCGTTTTAATCACTTTTACTTTAGAAGAAACGTCCTCTTCTGAGATGGAATCAAAATCACCTATCACTACATCTGGTCGCACTCTTTTGCCTAATAAATGGGCATAAGCACCATCTGTACAGAATATTTTACCATAAGTATCAAGGTTAGGTAATGTTTGGGGAGGATTTCCATTGACAAGTAAAAATGCATTTTTCATTTTATGAATACCTTACTTATCTGAATACCATTTCACATCCTCATGTCCAGCAAGCTTGGCCAATACCCTTGCCAATATAAATAAGTAATCAGATAAGCGATTCAGGTATTGCTGAAGCTCTAATCTAATGTCTTCATTTTCTGAAAGTGCCACTACAATACGTTCTGCTCTTCTACAAACCGTTCTTGCGATATGTGCAGTGGCAGAAGCCGTGCCTCCTCCTGGTAATATAAAGTGTGTCATGGGCTCCAACTCCTTTTCCCATTTATCGATATGTTGTTCTAACTTTTCAATTTCATCTACCGATATCATTTTACCAATACGAGATTTTCCGTTGGCTAAATATAATTTCTCTTTAGGAGTAGAAAGCTCAGCCCCTAGTACAAATAATTCATTTTGAATCGCTAAAAGTTCTTCTTGGATGTCATCATGATCATGATACGATTGAATCAGTCCTATAAATGAATTTAACTCATCTACCGTTCCATAAGCATCAATGCGAATATTGGCTTTTGAAACCTTCACACCACCATACAGTGAAGTGGTCCCTTTGTCACCCGTTTTAGTATATATTTTCATATGTGCCTGTTTATATTTTTTCAAATTTAAAATTCTCACCAAGATAAACTCTTCTTACATCTGGGTCATCTGCCAACTCCTCTGGCGTTCCTTCTTTTAGGATTCTACCCTCAAACATGATATAAGTTTTGTCCGTAATAGCCAAGGTTTGTTGCACGTTATGATCTGTAATCAGAATTCCAATGTTCCGTTTTACAAGAGACCTCACAATTTTTTGAATATCCTCTACGGCAATAGGATCAACTCCTGCAAAAGGCTCATCTAATAAGATGAAGTTAGGATCTACCGCTAAAGCTCTAGCAATCTCTGTACGACGTCTCTCACCACCAGAAAGCAAATCACCTCTGTTGGTTCTTACATGTTCTAGGCCGAACTCCTCTATTAACTCATCTCTTTTAAGTAATCGTTCTTTCTTTGATAATTTGGTCATTTCTAGGACGCTCAAAATATTATCTTCTACTGAAAGTTTACGAAAAACAGATGCCTCTTGTGCCAAATATCCAATTCCTTTTTGGGCACGTCTGTACATGGCGTCTTTTGTAATATCATCTTTATCAAGAAACACCTTACCTTTAGTAGGCTTTACAAGACCCACAATCATATAAAACGTAGTGGTTTTACCGGCTCCGTTAGGTCCTAACAAACCAATAATTTCTCCCTGTTTTACTTGTAAAGAAACATCTTTAACAACATTTTTCTTACCATAAGATTTAACGAGATTTTCTCCTCTTAAGATTAATTTTTCCTGGGACATTCACCGTTGGGTTTTAAATCAATTGATGGCAATAGAATACCATCATTATTTCTTATTAACTAATTACAAATGTAATTAAATTAAACTTCACAAATTCCCATTATATGCTACAGTCTTAATATATTTGTTTAAAGAGAATCATTTAAATGAAAAATATACAAGTTTTAACGCTTATATTATTTACATTCTTTTATTCATGTAAGAATGCACCAGAAATACTTTCTAGTGGGCAAGTTGATAGTACAGAAATCACCTCGGCAATTTTCAATAGCCCTACAGAAACTTTAATTTCTGCACATCGTGGAGGAAGTGGATTAAAAGGATATCCAGAAAATGCCATAGAAACACTGGAATATCTTTATCAAAAAGATATCAAAATCTTTGAAATTGATATCATACAAACCAAAGATAATCAACTTATGCTTTTGCATGATGATTTTCTAGAAAGAACGACTACTGGTCAAGGTAAAATTAAAAACTTCACCGCAGATGATTTGTTAAAATATAATTTAGTTGATGATTTCGGGAATTCCACTGATTATAAAATCCCTTATTTAAAGGATGTATTCCAATGGGCTCAAAATAAAGACGTTTACTTGATGATAGACTTCAAAAAAAGTGTGAAGTATGAAAAGGTTATTGATTTAATCCAAGAATATAGTTTATTAAACAAATGTGTTTTAATAAGTTATAACGTCCAACAGGCAGAGAAATTACACAAATTATCTCCTGAATCTCTATTATCGGTATCTGCTAGAAACATGCAAGAGCTTGATTGGATGTTGAATACCAAAATCCCTACAGAAAAAATGGTAGCTTTTACAGGGACTAAACTATCCAGTGATGAATTATATAAAAAATTAAATGAACTTAAAATTCCAGCTATTTTAGGAACTTTAGGCAACTTAGATAAAAGAGCAGCCGCACGTGGAGATCATTTGTATAAAACGTGGAAGGATTTAGGGATTCAAATTATAGCGACTGATAGACCTCTTGAGGCTTATAATGCTTTAAAATAGAAAAATGAAGATTGAATTTAAAGACACTGGAATTTCTACATTAATTAAAAACTATTTAGCAGAAAAAGAGGAATTGAGATCTTTTTATCATCGATTTCCTCACAAAGAAAATTATCAAAAGCAAGCGGAAGAGAAATTAGCCCACTACGAGCATAGAGAAACACTTCATAATGCTATCACTAAACAAATGGCTGAGGTCAATCTACATGATAAACAAAAAGAAAATTTAAAACTTTTAAAAAATCCTAAGACGGTAACCGTCACTACTGGACATCAATTGAATTTAATAACGGGTCCATTATACTTTATATACAAGATAATACACACCATTAGAATCTGTGATGACCTGAATTCAAATTCACACGATATTCACTATGTACCTATCTACTGGATGGCTACAGAGGATCATGACTTTGAAGAAATCAATCATTTTAATACCTATAAAAAGACCTATCAATATGATGCCCCGTCAGGAGGATTTGTAGGTGATATCGCTTCTTTTAGTGCTAAAGAAACACTTAACACGTTTTTTGAAGATTTACCTGATAATAAATTTAGTGAAGATTTAAAATCTATTATCTCTAAAGCCTATAAAGAAACCAATGATTTATCACAAGCCACTAGAATTTTAGTCAATGAATTGTTAGGGAAATATGGTATTTTGATTCTTGATGGAAATGATAAGGCTTTGAAAGAGTTAATGATTCCTTATTTCAAAAAGGAATTAACAACATCTCGCACCCAAGATATCATTGAAGATACTAATGTTCAACTATCAGCATATAAGAACCAAGCTTATGCGAGAGAAATTAATTTATTTTATTTACACAACAATCAACGAGAAAGGATAGAAAAAGTAAAAGATAAATTTATCCTAGTAGATTCCAACACTACATTTACTGAAGATTCTTTTATTGAAATTTTACGAAATCACCCCGAAAGGTTTAGTCCTAACGTGATTTTAAGGCCACTTTACCAAGAAGTGATTTTACCTAATGTGGCGTATGTAGGTGGCGGTGGAGAAATAGCCTATTGGCTACAGCTTAAAGCTATGTTTTCAGCTTATCATATCACATTCCCTATGCTAGTGCTTAGAAATTCCATGCTTATTCTGCCCAATGCGATGAAGCATAAAGCCAGTTCTCTTGATTTAATTTCAGCCAAAATGTTCAAGCCTAAATTTGAACTAAAAAGAGAAATAGTTGAGGCTAATTCAAACCTATTTAAACAGGTAGAAATTTTAAAACAAAGACTAGCTAAAAATTTTGATGCTTTAGAAGAGATTGCAAAACAAACAGGGGATGATTTTGCCCAAATGGTACGTGCACAAAAGAAAAAGCAGATGAACGGGTATGATAAATTAAATCACAGATTAAATTTATCCGAACAAAAACAACAAGATGCCATTATAAAAAAGTTGGAAGAAACGTATGATTATATGTTCCCTCAAGGAAATTGGCAAGAGCGATATATTAACTTCTCTGAGTTTTATAAATATAATGGCTCAGATTTATTTGCTAAAATTTATTCCGCAATCAGTCCTTTTAATTCTAGATATCACGTAATAACTTTGGATAGTATCCTAAAATAAATTGTATTTTTGTCAAAATCTTATTTTTATATATGAAAAAACTGATTTTCGCCGGTGCTCTATTGCTTTCAGCTTTCGCCATGGCACAAGTTGGAACGCATACAGTACAACCTCAAGAAACGATTTACGGTATAAGTAAAGAATATAACATCTCTCAAGAAGAATTAATTGAAGCAAACCCTTTTTTGAATGAAAGAATTTTGAAAGTGGGTGATGTTTTAACAATTCCAGGAAAAACTCCTGCGAAAACTGAGATTCAAAAACCACAAGTAGATAACTACGAGGATGATAACTTTCGCTACCTGAATATTGAACCAAAAGAAACTTTATATTCTTTATCTAAAAGATATAATATAAGCCAAGACCAGATTAAAAGCTTAAACCCTTTTATTGAAGAAAGAGGCTTACAAATTGGGGATATTATTCGGTTACCCAAGGCTGCTTCTAAAGCCTACCAAACGCAAGCAAGTGAAGTGGTTCCTGCGGGAATGCACTTAGTAAAAGCTGGTGAGACAGTATATTCTATCGCTAAATCCTACGGGGTAGAGATGGCAGATATCTATGCAGCTAATAGAGAGGTACAAACAGATGGGTTGAAAAAAGGTAGTTATATCAAAATTCCAACTACTAAAAATAGCATCAAAACCCCTGTAACTAAATCAACTCAAAGCTTTGAGCATAAGGTAGAAAAAGAGGAAACTATATTTTCTATTCTTAGAAAATACGACATTCGTTTAGAGGAATTAATCGCAGCTAATCCAACGTTAGAAAATGGGTTACAAGCCGGAATGGTTTTACAAATACCGGTTGCTAAAGGTGCCAAATTGGAGGAGGCTCCGAAAATGGTGAAAACGAACACAGATAATTTCGCAGACAAGGAAATCAATGTAGCGTTGATAATGCCTTTTTTCCTAGACGATATTTCAAAAAATAAAGGGGAGCGCCAAGTAGCGCAAGATTTCTATGTGGGTGCACAAGTAGCATTGAAAGAGATTATAAAAAAAGGAAAGAAAATCAACCTTGAAATCATTGATAGCAAGAACAATAAGCAAGAAATTGTCTCTTACCTAGAATCTGAAAAAATAGATAAAGTAGATGCTATTGTAGGTCCATTCTTCCAAGACTTGGTTGTTTACACGGCACAAAAATTAGAAAACACTCAGATCCCTATTTTTTCTCCACTTATCAGTTCTCAAGGATTAGAACAATATAGTAATGTATATATGGCTACGCCAAGAGATGAATATGCGGTGGATATTATTGTGGACGAGATGGCTAATGCTTATAATGGAAATCAGGTAGTGAAAATTTTGACCACAGATAAAGAAAACAATATTGCAGAATATTTAAAGGCTCAATTTTTAAATAGATTTAAAGGAGCTAATGTAATCATCACGAAGAATCCAGCAGACTTAAACCTTGTAGAGCATAAGGAGATTATCACAGATTCAAATGGTGAGGAAACTGAAAATGTAACTTACGAGCCAGCATTGACGGTTCTAGCTTCAGAAAACAATACCTTGGGTTACCAATATGTAAATACGATAACTAAACAAGATCCTGCAAGCATAGATGGATTTAGTATATACTTTGTTCCAGCGCTAGATATTTTTGATACCAAGAATATAGATAACATCAATGCCTTGAAGGAAATTGGTTTCACCTACACTGCCATTAGAATGGTAAATACATTTGGTAAGAATGAGAAAGATATCTTAAAAGTATTCCAAGATGAATATTGTACGGTGCCCACGAAATACATGTCTATAGGATATGACGTAATGTACGATGTATTGGATAGAATGAATAACAGTGGTAAAATCTCTGATTTTGATGCAAAACGTGCAGAAACGAGATTGTCTAGTAAGTTTAGTTATGAACAAGCAGAAGGCGGAAAAGCGAAGATCAATAAAGAACTTAGAGTTATCCGATTAAAAAAGTAAAAAATTGAATATGGGAGTTAGAGTAAGATTTGCACCAAGCCCTACGGGGCCATTGCATATGGGAGGAGTAAGAACCGCCTTATTTAATTATTTATTTGCAAAAAAACATCACGGCGATTTTATCTTAAGAATTGAGGACACTGATCAAAATAGATTAGTCCCTGGAGCAGAGAAATATATACAAGAAGCATTAGAATGGTGTGGAATCATACCAGACGAAGGCCAAGGGTATGGAGGCCCTTATGCACCATATCGCCAATCGGAGCGTAAAGAAATTTACCATGAACATGTTCAACATTTATTAGAAAAAGGACATGCTTATTATGCTTTTGATACGCCAGAAGAATTAGATGAGTTACGTAAAAAGGCGGAAGCTAAAGGTGAGACTTTCACTTATAATTATACCAATAGAACGCATCTAAAAACTTCTCTAAATTTATCTCAAGAAGATGTACAAAGCCTGTTGGATAATGAGACGCCTTTTGTGATTAGATTTAAAATTCCTGCTGGTCAAGTTATTCACATGAGTGACCTTATTAGAGGAAAAGTTACAGTGGATACCTCCACATTGGACGATAAAGTATTAATGAAAAATGATGGTTTACCAACCTATCATTTAGCAAACATTGTAGATGACCATACCATGCATATTTCTCATGTAATCCGTGGAGAGGAGTGGTTACCTAGTCTACCTTTACATTACTTGATGTATCAAGCTTTTGACTGGGACGCACCCCAATTTGCTCATCTACCTCTAATTTTAAAACCAGAAGGAAAGGGTAAATTATCTAAACGCGATGGTGACAAACATGGATTCCCTGTATTCCCCTTGGAATGGAAAACGAATGATGGTACCGCTAAAGGCTATAGAGAAGAAGGTTATTTGCCAGAAGCATTCATTAACATGCTTGCTTTCCTAGGGTGGAACCCTGGAACAGAACAGGAAATATTCTCTTTAGAAGAATTAGCACAAGCTTTCTCTTTAGATAAAGTAAGTAAATCTGGGGCTAGATTTAATCCAGAGAAGGCAGCTTGGTATAATCATCAGTACATTCAGAAAACTGATAACCAAATATTAACAGTAGACTTTCAAAATATTTTAAAGGATAAAGGCATTGCTACCAATGATGTTTTTGATAGTAAAGTTGTGGAACTTTTAAAGGAAAGAGCCCACTTTGTGAATGATCTTTGGAATCAAGGAGATTTCTTTTATCAAAGGCCTAATGAGTATGATGTAAAAGGGTTCAAGAAAGTTTGGAAAGAGGATACCAAAGCTATTTTAAATCAATTTATAGCTAAAGATATTAATCCATTTGAAGCCGAACATATTCAAGCGGAGATTAAAAACTTTGTAAACGAGCAAGAAATAGGCTTTGGTAAAATATTGATGCCTCTAAGACTAGCTCTGGTAGGTGCTTTACAAGGTCCAGATATTCCAGTACTTATGTCCATGCTTGGTAAAGAAGAAACAATCCATAGAATCCAAGCTTTTATATCCTTTGGTGAAAGCCAATAATCTTATTAAAATCTGGAGGACTTTCTGTATGCTTTCGGTGAATGTATGCGGAAAGTCTTTTTTATTACTTGTTAAAAATCCGCACCTCACCATCCCTACAGTTATAGCCACCATAGAGGCCACCCTAGCAGCAGATCACAGGTACAAAAAATCACACTTTGGAGATAATATCGCTAATGGTTATAAACATGCCGCTTGGAATGCACTTATCGCCTACTACTGTCAAATATTCTATACTAATCCCGAAAAAACTTTGGATTGGGCAAAAACCATCACAGATTTACATGAAGAATGTTTCCCCAATGAATCAGAGGCGAAACAAATGGACCTAGATAATAATAAAATTGGTAGAGAAGCTTATCTCAAATTATATAATCAGAATCAAAAAAGACCCCATAAAAAAATCCTACTTGACTATATTGCCAAGCAGGATCTAAAATATTTATCTTAAAGTTTTATTTCTTAGTTTCAACAATAAAGTCTATCATCTGAGATAATTTATCCTTTAAATCCCTTCTGTGCACAATCACGTCTATAAACCCTTTTTCTAGGAGAAATTCAGACGTTTGAAAACCTTCTGGTAAATCCTTACCAATCGTTTCTTTGATTACGCGAGGCCCAGCAAAACCGATTAAAGCACCTGGCTCTGCAAAAGTAACATCCCCCATCATACCAAATGAAGCTGTAATTCCTCCAAACGTCGGGTCTGTAAGCACGGTAAGGTATGGTAATTTAGCATCAGATAGTTGAATCAATTTTGCTTCTACTTTCGCTAATTGCATTAGGGACATTGCAGCCTCCATCATTCTAGCACCACCAGATTTGGTAATCATGATATATGGCAATTTCTTCTTGATAGCATAATCAATTCCGCGTACAATCTTCTCCCCCATAGCTGCACCTAGAGATCCACCAATAAAATTAAAATCCATGGCACTAATCATAACCTCTTTGCCATCAATCTTACCTGTTGCATTACGGATTGCATCTTTTAAGCCCGTTTTCTTCTGCATACTTACAAGCCTATCTTTATAAGCTTTGGTATCTACGAACTCCAGCGGATCTTTACTTTCTACTTTTGCATCGTGTTCCTTATACTTACCGTCGTCAAAAAGAAGTTCAAAATATTCTTCTGAGCCAATTCTTACATGAAAATCATCCTCTGGACTTACATAAAAGTTTTCTTTTAATTCATCTGTTTCTATGATTTTGCCCGTAGGTGTCTTATACCATAATCCTTTGGGCGTATCTTTTTTATCTTCTGTTGAAGTCTGAATATTTTTTTTCTTTCTTCTAAACCAAGCCATACTAGAAATTATTATGTTAAAAAGTAAATGTACAAATATTTTAGTTTCTCATCCAAACAAAAAAGATTCGCTAGAATAATCTAACGAATCTTTAGAAATTAAATAAGTTCTGATTTAAAGCGTATCTACGTTGTTTAAATCTTTGAAAGCTTTCTTAAGTCTTTCAATAAAGGTTTTCTCTCCGGCTCTTAACCAAACTCTAGGATCGTATTTCTTCTTATTTGGTAAGTCATCTCCTTCAGGATTACCAATCTGCGTTTTCAAGTAATCCGTATTTTCTGTAAAATAATCTCTAATACCTGTCATGAATGCATATTGCTGATCAGTATCAATGTTCATCTTCACAACTCCGTAGCCTAATGCTTCTTTAATTTCTTCTTCTGTAGAACCAGAACCACCATGGAAAACAAAATTTACTGGTTTATCAGCCGTTCCTCTTTCTTTTTGAATATGCTCTTGAGAGTTTTTCAAAATCTTAGGAGTCAATACCACATTACCTGGTTTATAAACTCCATGCACGTTACCAAAAGCAGCAGCAATAGTGAAGTTATCAGATACTTCTTTTAATCTATCATAAGCATATAACACCTCTTCTGGCTGTGTATATAGTTTAGAATCATCTACGTCAGAATTATCTACAC
>JBPCUN010000109.1:0-6515 GCA_051011115.1 Weeksellaceae bacterium | reverse complement strand
GGTCTAGACTTACGTCCAGCAATACACCTGTAGTTACAGAGGGAGCGCAAGGAGGTTTTAGAAGAAGAGTTAATTTGACTGGAGAAAATAATATTCGTGACAAGGAGATTAATTTATATGATTTTGGAGGGAAATGGATAATGACTGTTAACGATTAGGAGATGGGACGAATGATAAAAATATTATGTTTTCTTCCTATTATCGCATTTGCACAAGTGGGTATTCAAGTAGAAAATCCAACTGCCACATTAGATATAGATGGAAGCCTACGCATAAGAGTATTGCCGGATGGAGATAAAGGGCAAGATGTGATTATGGTTATGGAGGAAGAAGGTTATTTGGAGGCTTCATCCCCTAATAATTTGAATAGAAGTAATCAAGTAAATATCAATATTCCTGAAAAAGGTTATGATGTAATAGCTAATTCTAATTTTGAAGACGATCAGGTGTATAGAAAGCCTACCTTAGATTTATGGTCAGATCAAAAATTGTATGGCGAAAATTATATTAAAAGTTTATATTTTATTGGATTGAAGCAGCGAGTTACGTTACCTACTAATATAACATCACCCAATGATGGTAAAATACGTAAAATTACTTTTGTTTTAATTAGAAATAATCCAGAAGAAGGATTTGGTGAAGAAAAGCACGGAGAAGGTTTTAATCAGTGGTTTGTTTTATTTCAAACTAAGAAATATGAAATGGAAGCATCTACCGGATTGGGTTGTTATATAAGTGACAAAACATACATGTATAGACCTAATACATCATCCTCAGAGCTTTTTGTGCCAAATCCATCATATGCTTATGTGGAGAATACGGATGGAGCAATTGCTAGAGTTCAAATGAAATATCAAGCACAGGTTCGTGATAGAGCTTTTGTATTTTATGATTTTAATGGTAAGTGGATCATGTCTGTAAGGGATTAGGTTATGTTTCAATGTTAATCATTTCGATATTTCTACTAAGATTTATAATTGACATGTTATTATAGTGACTAAAAGTTAAATAATTTTTTTTCATTATGATGCTGGGCAATCCATAAGTAATTACCAATCTCATTGATGGTGACGAAGATAAAGATTCGTGTCTGGCAGCAAGCTAAACTATAGGTAAAGCAAAAGGTTTGAATTAATAGGGTGTAAGAAGCCTATTAGATAATTCAAGGATGTTTGCAATTTGTGGATAATGTAGTTGGTTTCTGTCCAGAATATCGTTTTATTACTGGACAAAATATCTCAATCCTAGTAAGTAGTCGCTTTTAATACTCATTTAATATACCAAAAAATAAATATCCCACTTTATTATGTATGCATAATAATTTTTTTCATAATTTTATATTTTAATTGTATAAAGGCTGTTTAAATTATTGATTATGAGTTCGTTGTTGTAAATAGCTTTTATTAATTTTATTTTTAATTAATAAATCCAATAGTTATGAAGAAATCTTTATTTTCACTCATTGGCGCTTTACTTTTTCTAAGTGTGATATGTGGACAAGAAACAAACATCTATGTATCTCAATTTAGAGGAAGCGATGCCAATAATGGCGAATCATGGCAAACTCCTTACAAATCTTTAGGAGCAGCCTTTCAAAAAATAGGCACCAATGCAGGTACTTATATTATTAATGTGGCGCAAGGATATTACATGTTGAATGGCTTGCCTACATCGGAAAAGAAAATTATAGAACTTGGAAATAATCAGGAAATTACATTGCAAGGTGGATTTTCTACGCCGATAGATGGTGTTTCAGACCAAAATGATTCTTACACAACGGCTCTAGATACATATGATCCAGGTATTAGTGGGGCATGGACTTCATTTTGGCTGAGAAATAATGCGAAATTGCATCTAAAAAATATTAATATTGTTAATGCAAGACAGGGGGGTGAATATAAGGGGGCTCTGGCTACCATAGATAAAACCAATGGAGGAGCTTTTACCATGGATAAAGTAGATGTTAATGAGTGGAATGGCGGTAATTTAAGAGCCGCTGGTCTTATTGCTGTTTTTGAAGCCGTAGATACAGACATCAAAGTAACAAATTCTTTGATAGAAAGGATTAGTAATAGAAATGGTCGTGGACAGTTTATTGTAACCAAAAACGATAGAAGTAAGAATCTCAGAATAGAAGTTGATAAAACAACTTTTAGGCATGTGAGAAAAACAGGTACAGATGTTTCCTTGTTTATGTTATCATTTAATAAAAACTATGATACTGAGGCAGGATCTTACTTAAAAATTACTAACAGTGAGTTTTTGAATAACAAGAGAGGGCGTGCCGCTGCTCAATCCGCTGCTATTTTGACCTCTAATAATTTGCCTGTGATTACCTTAGAAAACAATAAAGTTTATGGTAATACTGGTGGAGTGGCTGGTGCTTTTGAAATAGGAAATGCTCTGACCATAACCTCTACTAACAACCTATACCAAGATAATTATGGGGGACAAGCAGGTGGCGTTTTTTGGATACATGGTTGGTATGATGATAATCTAGAAAGTGAATTTAATATTACCGGAGATAGATTTATAGGAAATCAAGCAGGAATGGATGGTTTTTCTGGAAAAGGTGGTGCTATTCATATATCTAGAAGTATTGTTAGTGAATCAACCGCTATTGTATCTATGAAGTTACATATAAAGGATTCATATTTTACAGACAACAAATCATTGTATAACGCTGGTGGTGCTTTATTTTTAAGAACAGATAGAGATGCTATTATAGAAAATTCAGTGTTCTGTGGTAACCAAGCCAACGTTAACTTTGGTACAACTACAGGAGTTGGTGGGGCTATTGCAGCATATGGTCCAGGGGAATTAAACATCAACAGTACAGTATTCCGTAATAATAAAGCGCCTTATAGAGGTGGTGCAATATTTGGCGCTAAAGATAAATTTGTGATGGATTCTGACCTAGTTGCGAGCAAAAGAACTTATTTAGAAGGTAATACGGCCCAAGACGGTGGTGGTATTTTCTTTGAAGGTAATAGTGCTATCGATATTAAAAATACAACATTTATAAAAAACAGTGCAAGTAGAGACGGAGGTGCTGTAAGTTTCTATGGATTGGGTAATATCTTTCCTACAGTGGTTAAGACTACTTTTAAAGAAAACAATGCGGGTAGACGAGGTGGAGCCTACTATGCCTATAATATTAGTGGAGAAGTGAAAACAGAGGAATCTCTATTTTATCAAAATACAGCAAGTCCAGATGGTGGCAATGGTACGGGTGGTGGTGCTGTTAGTTCATTCAATGCTAATTTGACTTTTGAACAATCTATTTTTGATCGTAACAATACCAAAGGTTGGGGAGGTGCAATTTATTATACGGATGGTGCTCGCCTTGTAAAACTGGTAAGCTCAAAACTAATAGCCAACAAAGCAACGAATGGTGGTGGTATTTATATAACTTCCGCTGGCGGCGCACATATACAATCTACTGCTACCCAATTTTATAAAAATAAAGCTACAGAAGTTGCAGGTTCTCTGTATATGGTTGCTTCTGGCTATAATACATCAGAAATACGAGATTCTAGGTTTATAGAAAATACTGCAGCGAATACTGCGGGAAACATTTTTTTAAACCAAACTCTCGCAGGACCTTCCATAATAGACTTAATAGATAATACTAAATTCTGGGGCAATACTATCGCTGGTAAAGAGGTAGAAAATGCAGATTTGTATAGAAATAACTTTACGGCTATTATATATGCTATTACCAACTCTGGGCTTCAATTTAATTTAGATTCTTATCATTCCAGGTATAATATAGATAAAAATACATCTTATGTGCAACAAACGGCTCTTGGACCAGTAACTTATATCCCAGAAACTGTAAATTATATAATCCCAGATTGTGCTATGAGAGTAGACACGCCTTTGTCTCCGTTAATTTCTTCTTCTCAAAATATACCATTTGATGGTATGCCAGATAATATTCCAGAAACAAAAGTTGATGTGAATGGTTATGAAAGAGCACCATTTGGTGTATTTACGCAAGTAGGATTACAAAATGCAGAATCTTGTGAACTGAATCCAGCAGTAATTGCTTTTAGTGCAAGGTCTAACAACCCAATTACGAGAGTACAAGAAAGTGAAGTATCAGAGGCTATCGAGAGTATTTTACCAGTACCAATTCCAGATTTAAAATTCACTTATGAAATGGTGAAAATTGATAGTTATACCAATAGAAAAACGGTTGAAGAGTTTGTTTTGACTAGAGATGATAGTCGAGTAGATATAAAAGTAGTAGATACTGCAGAGAATGTTTATCAATCTGTTTCTGAAGGTAGTGAGGTAAGAGATTTATATTTTATTTACATGTTTGATTTTTCTGATAAATTGGTGCCAGGTTATACCTACACTTTTTACATTACAAGGATAGAACATGTGGATGCACCAACTGCAGGCGGTCCATATATTTATGATGATAATAGTTATAAAACGACATTGGTGACACCAGAATGTAAAACTTGTGTAGTTAAACCAGAAGATGGAATGCCAGCAGTTACTAAAGTAGGTATATCTACATTAAATAGAAATACAGATAGCTGGTTGTCAGATGATGCTCAAAATAGATTAGGTGCATACATTGCTTTAGAGTCAACGGAGAAAGGATTTGTATTGCCTAGACTGACTACAGAACAAATTGGAAATATTGGAAAAGACAACGGTAGCAGTGTAGAAGAAGGTATGCTTGTTTGGGACACAAAAGAGAACTGTTTAAAAATGTTCTATGATAAGAACAATGAAGGTGTATTAGGTTGGTATTGTTTAACCAACGATTGTTCACGATAAATTAAAAAAACACAGAAGATGAAAAAGATAATATATACTCTAATTGCTTTGGTAGCGTTTTCTATGGTTGTGAATGCACAAGTAGGTGTAGAAACAGAGGAAGTATCACCCAATGCAATTTTAGATTTCCCAGGAGATGGTGTCAATACCTATGCAGACAAAGGGATATTGTTGCCCTATGTAACAGACCCAGCAACCGCAGGTACAGAACCAGGTACGCTGGTGTACAATTCTACAACAGGTGTAGTGGAAATTAGAGATAATGCTGGATGGGTTCAATTTTCTAAATTATTGAAGGATGAAATCAATACAGGTGTTTATGATGGTAATTATACAGAACTAGAATCCACTAATAAAGGTGTGGTAATAAGTGATTTACCTAAAGTTAATGAAGCCAATGTTGAAGGAGTTTTAGTGTTAGAAAGTGAATCCAAAGCATTGGCGTTGCCTAAAGTAGATAAAGTAGAAGATTTAGGAGCCGCTAAAGCAGGAACTATATGTTATGATATGTCTCGTAAGGCCTTGGCTGTCTTTAATGGAGAAGTATGGACCATGTTTTATTAGAATGTTAAATAATTGTCTGGGCAAAATCCATCTTGTATGAGATGGATTTTTTTTGCTTATTTGTAATATGGAATATGTGACATTGATTGCTTAATTATCATGGTTCATTATTATTATGATTTTGTTTTATGTTAACAATAGGTTAATTTTATGTTAAATATTTTTTAAGTCTAAATTTTTACTGCGTTGTTAATCATTGCTTTATATTTTTAGTATTATTGTAAAATTAATTATGGCATTGTTAAGAAAATATTTGCATTATATTTGCTATCCATAGAAACTCCAATATAGATTTATTTCTATTTCATTTTTCTTCCCTTATATTTTTCTTTCACGAGATCAAATGGTTGATGAATTATTTGTTATACCTCTGTATTATTAAAAAAAACTAAAAATCATTTGATTATGAAAAAACTTTTATTATCCTTTTTTACCATTCTATTCTTTGCCAGTATAATGCTAGGACAATCAGTCAATATATATGTGTCTACCTACGCAGGTGATGACACAAAAGATGGGGTCTCTTGGCAGAGTGCTTACAAAACGATCGATGCAGCTTTTAATGAAATTGGATCGAATCCTGGAACATTTAACATTTATGTAGCCCAAGGGAGTTATGTATTTGAAGATAATCAAGGTAGCGGTGGTAGTTTAAGTAATGAGTATGCACTAGGAGCTGGACAATATGTATCTATATTCGGTGGTTATGCAACACCTCCAGCATTGGGTGGCGCGCCAATGTATGATCCTATATCTTACACAGTGGCTTTTGATACGCAGGATGGATCTGGTAGGTCTGCCTTTAGAATGAAAGAGGGATCTGATGCAAGTTTAACTTTAAAAGATATTACAATATTAAATGCTCGTCAAGGTGGTGATTTCGATGGAGCCTTTATCACGTTTGATGGTTCGGATGGCGCTTCATATACAATGGATAACGTTAAGGTAAATGAATGGGAAAGTGGAAATGGCGTTACAGGTGTGGGTTTTGCCTATGTATTTGATGCCATTAATACTACAGTGACCATAAAAAACTCTTTGATCGAAAGAAACTTAAATAGTACAGGTGGTGGTCAATTCTTAGTAGCAAATAATGGACAGCGTAATTTAGATGTTATTGTGGATAACTCTATTTTTAGAAACATTCGCGG
>JBPCUN010000108.1:0-11492 GCA_051011115.1 Weeksellaceae bacterium | reverse complement strand
CCATAATAGGTTTTAATCCTGCACGGTCTCTTACTAAATTAATTTCCATATCTCCACTTTGACCTGTCATAATTTTAGCCTCGGCTTGCATTAACAGCACTTCTGCAAATCGCATTAAAGGAACATTATACAAAGTAGTAGGATCATTACCATTAGTATTTACATAGTTACCTACAGGATCCTTCAATCCAAATTCATACATATACTTATTAAATTGATAACCAGATTTAGAGTTCTCTGAGGTATATACTTTTTCTTCTCCGAAGTATGGAAATTTATCTCCCCAAGCCAATATGGTAACTTTACGTCTAGCGTCGCTATCTTCAAAAGCTTCATATAACTCTTTTGTAGGCATATAATATCCCCAACCATTATACTTACCCCAACCTTTATTTTCTAAGGCAACACCTGGTAATTTACTTCCACCATTTAAACCAGAATCTACAGACCATATATACTCAGATCCCCAGTTTTCTAAATAACTATGTAATCTTCTATAATCCTCTTCTGGATTATTAGTATCTACTAAAGCTCTTTGTGAAGGAGAATTAATGATTTTCTGTGTATACTCAATTACTTTTTCATATTTAGAAGCATCGTATTGTGCCCAGTATAAGTATGTTTTTGCAATGTATCCCCATGCAGCATCTTTATGAGGTCTACCATAATCAGCTGGGTCCATTTCGTTAAAGTATTGTAGCTTTTCTGCTGCAATTTCCAAATCAGAAATTAATTGAGCATAGTTTTCTACCACACTTGCAGGTCTTGAAAAAGAACCAGCTGGCTCATTCATATTTTCTTCTGTTACAATGGGTACACCGCCACTTTTATCATCACCATAAGTGTGTGCTAACCAAAAGTAATGGAATGCACGCATAAAATAGGCTTCCCCTAAAAGTCTATTCTTTAATGTTTCATTTTCAAATTCAACATTAGGTACATTAAATAAAACATCATTACATCTTCTAATGATTTTGTATGATTGCGGGTACATCCAGTAGGTATAACCTTCTGTACCATTCACATTAAAATTCTTGATGTTGTCTGCCTCTCCCTTTGTACGGCCAGTCACCATATCATCTGATGCATTAATATACCAAAAGAATCCTCTAGCAAACATATCCTCATCATCCATATAATCATAGATAGAATTCACACTTTTTATCGCATCATCCTCTGTCTTCCAAAAGTTATCATAAGTGGAACCTCCATCTGGTTTTAAGTCTGTAAACTCGTCGCTACAACTGGTAGATATAAAGGCTAAAGCACCTAATAATATTGATTTTATTATATATTTTTTCATTGTTTTAAATTTTTAGAAATTAATATTGAATCCAAAAGAATAAACTTTTGATAAAGGATATTGTCCGTTATCCAAACCTATTCCTCCTACTTCTGGATCCATTCCAGAATAATCTGTAATAGTGAATAAGTTCTCTGCAGATACGTAGATTCTAGCTTGGTTTAACCATTCAGAAAACTTAGGTAGTGTATAACCTATCGTTACATTTTTAAGCCTTACATAAGACCCATCTTCTAAATACCAATCAGATGCTTTACCAAAGTTTTGATTGTCATCTTTTGTACTGATTCTTGGAATATGAGATCCTGTATTGGTAGGAGACCAAGCATCTAATACCCGGCTATCTAAATTAAAACCGTTTAATGATGCGTTATATGTTTCATATTTAAATGCATTGAAAACCTCTACACCTGAGACACCTTGTACTAACGCTTTAAAATCAAATCCTTTATATTCAAACCCTAAATTAATAGCATATGTAAAGTCTGGATTATAACTTCCTTTATAAACTTTATCCTTATTATCTATGGTACCATCGCCGTTCACATCTTTAAACTTAATGTCTCCAGCTTTTGCATCGGGTTGAATCAAATTACCATTACTATCTGTATGATTATTTACATCTTCTTGTGATTGAAACAATCCCATATGAGGAATTAAAAAGTAGGAATATAATGATTGACCAACTCCTGTTTGGTATGGGTATAGTGTCCCTCTAACATTGTTACCATGTGCTATGTAATCAATATCCCCAAAAGCATAACCATCCAGGTTTACTAACTCATTATTGTTGATGTTTAAATTAGCGCCAATGTTGTAATTAAAGGTTTCAGTTTGTCCTAAATAATTAACACTGAATTCAAATCCGGTATTTTTAACTTCTCCACCATTTACTTTAGAAGCATCTAATCCAATGTGATGATCTGGCAAACCTTCTAATATTAAATCTTCTGTAATCTTTTGATAATAATCAAAAGTGAAAGTTAAATTTCTATGGAATAATTCTGCATCTAGTCCTATATCATAAGAAGTTGTCTTTTCCCAAGAAATATTAGGATTGGATTGTAAAGCAGCATAGACCCCTTGGTAGTCATATGTTCCATCTGCTCCTAATACAACGTTTCCTCTTCTTAAAGGTACATCATATGGATAAGCTGATAATGGATATACATTCCCTAATTTACCCCAAGATCCTCTTATCTTTAATTCATTGATAAAAGAAGAATTAAAGAAATCTTCTTTTGAAATTCTCCATGCACCAGAAAAAGCTGGGAAGATGCCTGTTTGAAAATCACCCTCTGGATTTGCTTTAGAAGTCTCATCTCTTCTGATAGAAGCCGTTAAATAGTATTTTTTACCAAAATCATACATTAGCCTTCCAATGACAGAATTAAATCTTATTACATCATGGGTATTTACTGGCGTATCATACAACTCACCTGCAGCTTCCATGTATTGGTTAAATGGTTCTTCGCTACTAAAATTTCTACCTTGTTGATAAGAATAATCATAAATTTCTTCTTGAGCGGAGTGGATTGCTGTAAGATTGATGCTATGTCTTTCGAAGGTTTGATCATAACTTAATTGATTATCCCATGTCCATTTACTAGATTCAGAAAAAGATTCATGTAAATAATTCTGAGGATCTGTTCTTCCTAATTCTGGAATACGAGGGATAAATCGTTTATAATGATTATTCTCTGTATTATATCCTATCGTAGATTTTGCTGAAAGTCCATCAATGATTTCATACGATATATAACCTGTACCATTAAAATTCTTAAGGGGACTTGTTACTGTAGGTCTCAATAATTGAGCTACAGGATTATAAACCTCACCATATGCTCCTGCATAATCAACTAACTCATTTGGAACAGTACCGTGGTAATTACCTTTTTCATCATATACTGGCGCTGCCGAAGGCATCCACATCGCATTTAAAATAGTCCCAGAATATCCACTATTTGTATTAGTTCCTTTCGCATCTGAATGAGAATAATATAAATTAACCCCTGTTTTTAGATTATCTGTGATATCAATATCTCCTTTTGATCTTACAGCCAATCTTTTGAAATCAGTTCCTAGTAAAACTCCTTCTTTATCTAAATATTCTACAGAGGTAAAATAATTAAGATTATCTGTAGCACCACTCATATCAACACTTACTCTATTCATCATTCCTGTTCTGAATATTTCTTCTAGCCAATTAGTTCTCGTCACTTGTCCCCAAGGATTCTTGCTAGCTAAGTGAGCTTCATTCGGCTGTTCTCCCGCATTTTGTGCTGCTAAAATATAAGTATCTGCTTGCTGTTGCGCGTTTAAAGGGGTGGGTAAATTGTTTACTTCATTAAAAGATGTGCTTACATTCAAATTAATTTGAGGTTTTCCACTCTTTCCTTTTTTAGTATTAATTACAATCACTCCTCCTGCAGCTTGTGCTCCATAGATAGAAGCTGCTGCTGCATCTTTTAATATTGATACACTTTCTATATCAGTAGGATTAATAGCTGGACCACTGTAAGGCACACCATCTACTACATATAAAACAGGTTCTGTATTAAAAGTACCTTTTCCTCTAATCGTAATCTCTGGACTTGCGGTAGGATCTCCACCTTGACTTAACACAGTAACTCCAGCAATATTACCTTGTAGGAATTCGCTAAGATTGGTTACAGGACGATCAGAAATGGTTTCTAAATTTTTTACTTGACCTACAGCTGTTGATAAATCTGCTTTATCCACATTACCGTAACCAATCGCAACTATATCATTTAAACGAAATTGGGTAGGATCTAATGTGATCGTAAGGTTATCATTACCTTCATAGAGGATTGATGTTGAAACACCCTCCATACTCAATATGTTCAATGTTCCAGCGTCTGCGGTAAGATGTAGATTAAAGTTTCCATCTGCATCTGTCATGGTTGTTTCTTGTGGATTTTCAACAGAGGTTACTTCGGCATAAGCAACTGGCTCTTGTGAATCACCCATCACTACCTTTCCTTTTACATCTACTTGTGCAAATGCATACACAGCAAATAAAGAAATTGGTAAACATAGTAGTTTCTTCATGTGATAATTTTTGAATTTAATTTGCAACAAATCTGTTCAAAATTATCACCGGTATAGGGGTAATTAAATTACATATTAGGAGTAAGATTCTTTCAATATGGTGTGTTTTACTAGGATTTAGAGGTATAATTCTTTCATTAAAATTAGCTTAATTTTAAGTTAACTTTAACTTAACTTATGCCCTTATCACTTTGGAATTTTTTTGGACTTTTGCCATAGGTTTTTTTGAATACTTTACTGAAATATTTAGGATCTGCAAATCCAGTTTCATAAGCTACCTCTGCAATGTTTAATGAAGTTGTTAATAAAAGATTTTTAGCTTTACTCATTTTTAAATTTAAAATGAATTCTGAGGGTGGAACATCTAATACTTCTTTAAAAATTCTATAACATTTGATGGTTGAAATATCAAGTTCTTGGCAAAGCTCTTTCACGTTGAATTGGCTATCACTCATCTTATTTTGAATAATGGTCACCGCCTCTTTAATCAAAGTTTCATTTTGAGATTGTGCTGATTCTAAAAATTCATGATCTAATGCAGTGTATAGTTTCTGCTTTTTAAATTCAATTTTTTGATGGTTTAAAAGTTTATCTATTTTCTTTTGAATATACTTTGTACTTGCAGGTAATTGAATGATGTCATCAATTCCTAATGCTATACTTTGATTTTCTTTATCAAAACTTATATCCTCAGAGATATAAACCGTTTTGATTTCTGGATATTTTTTAGTCAACTTGGTAACTAATTTATAAACTTCTTCATCTAGATTTTTATTATAGATAAATACTAAATCTACTGGTAAACTCTTAACCGCTGATAATACCAAATCTCTATCGTGTTCTATAACAATATTAGAATCAACGTTATCAAAAAGTTGTTTTACAATCACATCATCTGTTTCATTAACCCAAAGTAATAACGTCGATTTATTCTTATCTATTTGAGCATCTAACTCCATATGCATCCAATTCAATTTAGCATGTTCCATAGATTCTTCTGTCAATAGATTAGGCTTATAAGTCATTGTAAAGCTACAGTTATCTTCATCTTGTTTAATGCTCGCCTTTATATTCAATAAGGCTGCAATTGTTTTACACGCTTGATAATATGGACTATAATGTTCTATATAATAAATATTTTTACTTAATAAAGGATTTTTCCATTCAAGTTTAATATTTACTTCACGCTTATTCATAGTATACTTTATATCTAAGATTTGGGTATAATGAGGATATTTAGCAATGTCTGTAAACAAGTATTTCAGAAAAAGTTTATAGCAAAGGATATCTATTGATACCCATAAAGGCTCGGTATTTTTAATCAAATTAAACTTAATACCTGCAGTTTCTAGCTTAGATGTTATTTCATTAAAAATAGATTCTGTAGCATTCTCTAATTCTATAGCTGAAGGCTGAAGTTGCTGATTTTTATCAATTTTACTCAAGTAATCAACCGCTATTATTTTATTTAACAAATGATTTATTTCTTTTTGTATAGATTCAGTATGATTAATGTCCTTATCTTGAAGGAAATGATTTATTTTATTTAATGGATTTTTATACTCCTTTATCAAATAAGCATTGAACTTATCCATCTCCATGGATTCTGTTTTCAGCTGTGCATGTAATTGATGTAAAGCTTCCTTCTGTTCGGTAATTTTAGAATTTTTTTCAATTAATTCCTGATTTTTTGCACTAATCTGTTTCTTCTGAATTGAAATCTCCTCTACCCTTTCTTTTATTTTATCTTCTAATATACGTTCTCTCTGTAGTTGTTTCTTTCTCTTTCTAATTAAGATAATTATTATTAAAGTAACACCGAGTAAAAAGAGCAATAAATAGAAATATAAAGTCTGCCAGAATGGTTTTTGAATCAGCAATTCATGTAGAAAAACATCCGCTTGGTTTCTTCCATTTTTTACTTTAAAAATATAATTACCAGCTGGCAAATCTTGGTAGGTAATATCTAATTTATCATAACCCGTGATTTGCCAATGCTCATCATAACCCTCTAATTTATAATAAATTTGATTTCCATTGGAATCCCCATAAAAAGTTGGATCTATGGTATATGTTACATTATTCTCACTATACGATTTATTATAATCCCTATTCGCCTGCTTATGATCCACATATAATTTGATAATCGGTAAATCTTCTTCTAAATTTAGATTATCTGGATTAAAGTAATTGAGCCCTTTTACCCCACCAAAATACATAATATGTTTATAATCCATGTGGTAGGCACCTTCAGAAAATTCGGAAGCTTGTAATCCTTCCTGTCCAGAATATAAATATATGGCATAGGTGTTTTTATCTATCATGGCTAGACCATCTGTAGTACTTACCCATACTTGATTCTCATGCCCTAAAATTCCATAAATCAAGTGACTTTTTAAACCATTTGATTCTGTAATTCTTTTTACAATTTTACCTTCATTGAGATCAAAAATTACTAAACCTCCTAAGGTTCCCATCCATAACCGATCATTGGCATCATCATACCATAAGCTATAAGCACTCTCCTCTGGTGTATTATTCTGCTTCAAGATTGAATGTATCTTGCCATCCTGCAGAACTATAACACCAGCATTCTCCGTAGCAATATAAAGGGTATTATTCACTTCAATAAGATCTCTTACATGATAGTTATTCAAAGCCGATTGTCCAGAAAAAGATAAAAACTGATTAGTCTTTAAATCTAATAAGGCCACCCCACCCCAACAGGCTATATACATCTTTTGGTCATCTGTTTCGTGAAAACCATAATTACGATTATGAGGAAATAACGCATGATTTTCTGCCTCAAAATAGGTAATATTTCCCTTTTTATATCTAATAAATCCTGCATAGGTTCCCACTATTAAACTACCATCAGAAGTGGTATACAGTGATCTTATTTTATTCCATTCTGGATTTAAACTTGCTTTAGGAATGTGAAACCTGGTATATTCACTAGAACCTTTCTTTTTATAATATAAACCTTGGCTATAATACCCTAGCCAGATTTGATCCTGAAGATCTACTGTTATAGCTCGGATGGTTTCATTGGGTAAAGAAGGATTATTTGCTGGATGATGAGTGATATAAAAAACTGATTCAGAGTTTTTATAAACCCTACTTAATCCTCCATCTTTGGTACCAATCCAAATGTTATGAAAACTATCTTCTATAATTTCTGTGATTTCATTGGATTGTAAACTAAACTTATTATAAGGATCATTGGTATATTGCTGAATATGTGATTGATTGAGGTCCAAAATATGCCTTGATGGAATATAAAATAAACCATCCTTACGGGTACCAATCCATAAATTACCTTTAGAATCCTTTAAATAACTCACCCATTGTACCTTTGGGTAATAAGTTTTGAATATTGCTTTCCATGGCTCATCATTTTCAAAGAAATCACAGTTTTTACAGGGTATAAATTTATCTTTAGAATAGGTAAATAGCTGATTTTCTACTTCTACCAGAATTGATTTAGATTTAGATAATCCTACATCATTCACTTTTTGATTAAAAGAAAATCTAGTAAAAGATTGATCTGGATTAAAACGGCTTAATTGATCTCCCATGCTATAAACCCACAATCTCTGATCTATATCTTTTACTATTTTATAAACAAAATTATTGGGTAATGACGTTGAATCTCCTTGAATCTGTTTATGATTAATGAATTCATGTCCATCATAATAATTGAGACCATCCCAAGTACCTATCACCAGGCCTCCAAAATTATCTATCGCTATGGAATTGATGCTATTGTTCGACAGGCCATCCTCTACTGTATAGGTTTCAAATTTTAGATTCTGTGCAGTAGCAGTAGAACATAATAAATTAAGAATGAATAGAATGATAACTTCAATCCGCATAAAAACAACAAAAGATGCAAATTAATGCATCTTTTGTTAATAATAATTGATTGTATATCAAGTTAACGTTAATTAATCTTCCATTGCAGCAATACCAGGTAATTTTATACCTTCTAAGCTTTCTAACATGGCTCCCCCACCTGTGGAAACATAACTAACTTTGTCTTCATACCCAAATTGCTTTACAGCTGCCACAGAATCACCGCCACCTACTAAAGAGAATGCTCCATTTTTAGTAGCTTCTTCAATCGCATCACCCAAAGCTTTGGTACCAGCAGCAAAGTTTTCAAATTCAAAAACACCCACTGGTCCATTCCATAAGATGGTTTTGGAATCTTTGATAACTTCTGCAAAATTCTCAATACTTTTTGGTCCTATATCTAAACCTTGCCATCCATCTGGAATTTCATTTACAGGAACTGTTTGCGTTTTGGCTCCATTATTAAAGTCATCTGCAGCAATCACATCCACAGGTAAATGTACCTTTACATTTTGTTCTTCCGCTTTCTTCAAGATTTCATTAGCTAAATCTAATTTATCATCTTCTACAATAGAATCACCAATTTCACCACCCTGTGCTTTGATAAAGGTAAATGTCATACCTCCCCCAATAATTAAATTATCAATCGCAGGTAATATATTATCTATAATCGTAATTTTAGAAGAAACCTTAGCTCCACCTAAAATGGCAGTAACTGGTTTTTCTGAGTTATGTAAAACTCTATCAATCGCTATTAATTCTTTTTCCATCAAGGCACCAAAACCTTTATGGTCTGTATCAAAATATTGTGCAACGATAGCCGTAGAAGCATGTTTACGGTGAGCTGTACCAAAGGCATCATTAATATAAATATCACCAAATTTGGCTAACTGCTCTGCAAAATGTTCTTCTCCTTCTTCTTCTTCTTCTCTGAAACGCAGATTCTCTAGCATTAAAACATTTCCGGGTTGTAAATCTGCAACTTTTTTCTGTGCGTCTTCACCTACCACATCGTCTGCTACTTCTACCACAATTCCTAATTCATCTGAAATTGTTTCAGCAATATGTTTTAGAGATAATTCATCTTTTTTCTGCCCTTTAGGTCTTCCTAAATGGGTCATTAAAATTACCGCACCGCCATCCTCTAACACTTTCATGATTGTAGGCTTGGCCGCTTGAATACGTGTTTTATCCGTAACTTTTAAATCCTTATCTTGAGGAACGTTAAAATCTACACGGATCAAAACTTTTTTATCCTTAAAATCAAAATCTTTTAATGTTTTCATATTGTGCGTTTGTATTAGACAAATATAAGCAATGTATTAGAGAATTTACTTCTTTTTAGTTTTCAACTTATCCCCATTCTATATATTTATATAATTTAAAAAGAAATAGATTTAAAAAGAAAATATAATGATAATAATGCTTTGTTGATATGTTGAAAACTACGTGATGATTTATTTTATTGGAATATTTTAAACAGGTTATAAAATAATAGTTGATTCAGATTCAGTAAAATAGTAAGTTATAAACAAATTAACAATCAATGCCAAAAAGCGTAAAGTGGAATAACTAAATTCTGAAATGATAGGGATAAGTGGTGGATAACTCGTCAATCAAAAACAATAAAATCTTTTGGTTTGAATTATGTATTTTTGACATTGAAATAATTTCTGAGAAAATCAAGACTAATGTTTTAAAAGTTTTAAACTTTAGTTAAACTTTAATTAACAATTTGGTTACATTAAATTTCTATTGATAATCAGATATTTACATTAAATTAACATTTAACACTGTTGAAAACAATTAAATTATGAAAATAGCACTAGGATCAGATCATGCAGGATTTGAATTAAAAGATAAAATTAAGACATTATTAACGGGTAAAGGATTTGAAGTAGAAGACTTTGGAGCGTTTTCAACAACAAGTGTTGATTACCCAGATTTCGCTCATCCTACGGCAAGCGCTGTTGAAAACAATCAAGCAGAGCTGGGTATTTTATTATGCGGAAGTGGCAACGGTGTAGCAATGACTGCCAATAAACATCAAAACATTAGAGCGGGTATTGCGTGGACTCCAGAGATAGCAACTTTGGCAAGACAACATAATGATGCCAATATATTGGTATTGCCGGCAAGATTTATAAGTGAAGAACTTGCTTATGAAATTGTGAACGCATTTTTAGAGGCAGATTTTGAAGGAGGTAGACATCAGAGAAGAGTGGATAAAATAGCTTGTAGTTAAAGGTTTAATGCCTAAAATTCGATTCTAGAACGAATTTTGCTATTAGAAACTCAGATTCAAAAGATTCAACAAAATATAATACATGTCAAGAAATAAGAAAAGAAAACATAAAAATTCTTCTAACGAACAAGGATATAAACAAACTGCGCACAAAGTTTTACGTTATCTATTAAAGTATCCTAATGATCAAATCAATTACAATCAAATAGCATCTGGATTACAGTTTAGAAATCCGAGTGAAAAAGAACATTTAATTAAGGTATTAACTAAACTAGTAGCCAACAAACAAATTATAAAAGTAGGAAAAGGAAAATTCCAATTAAATTTAGAGGATAACACAGCTATAGGTAAAATTGATTTTGCTACTTCTGGAGCAGCTTATGTCTCTGTAGATGGCATAGAAGAGGATATATATATACCTAAAGGACAATCCAAAAATGCCTTGCAAAATGATATGGTACGTATCCTGATGCATGAAGAATCTGGTAGACGTAGAGAGGGAAGCATTTTAGAAGTTATTCAACGCAATAAACTACAGTTTGTAGGAATTTTACAGATAGAAAAAGATGGAAAGTATGGTTTCGTCAATGTAGACCAAACTTCATTGCATGTGGATATCTTTATTGGTAAAAAATACCTAGAAGGAATTCCTAATGGATATAAAGTAGTAGCAGAAATCATTGATTGGCCAGATGATGCAGATTCGCCTTTTGGTAAGATTATAGACGTTTTAGGAGAGCCAGGTGAGCATAATGTAGAGATGCATGCTATTTTAGCAGAATATGGACTACCTGCAGACTTTCCAGAAGAGGTAGAAGCCGCAGCGAATGCGTTAGATACTTCTATAAAACCAGAAGAAATTGCTAAGCGTAGAGATATGCGTGAGGTGACTACTTTTACGATTGACCCTGCAGATGCCAAAGATTTTGATGATGCTTTGTCTATTAGAAAATTAGAAAACGGAAACTGGGAAATAGGAGTTCATATTGCTGATGTTGCCCACTATGTACAACCAGG
>JBPCUN010000107.1:0-6737 GCA_051011115.1 Weeksellaceae bacterium | reverse complement strand
GGAAGAAACTCATCATGTTTCCACAGATATTATTCCCATACAAGCCATCAGAAAAGAAAATGTACCTGGAACACATGTCGTGAAATTTGAATCAGATATTGATTCAATTGAACTAAAGCATACCGCTTATTCTAGAGATGGTTTTGCATTAGGAGCTTTAAGAGCAGCAGAATATATACACGATAAAAAAGGAGTTTTCACGATGAAAGATGTGCTTGGATTGTAACGAATCTATAAATCACGCTACTCATCATAACAAATTATATTAAATAAAACATTTAAAATATGTGGCTAAGTACTTGGACCGATTGGTTTATATTTTTTATAGTGGTGCAAATCATCCATTTCGCAGGAACTTGGCATTTGTATCAAAAAGCAGGACGTAAGGCATGGGAGGCTGCAGTTCCTGTATACAATGCAATCGTTTTATTAGACCTTATTAAACGGCCGAAATGGTGGGTGATTTTGTTGTTCTTACCCATCATATCCCCTATCATGATCTTGATTTTATGGGTAGACTTCATTAGAAGTTATGGTAAACGAAGTGTAATTGATGCTGTATTGGTAATTGTGACCTTTGGATTTTATATTTATTACCTTAACTACGTAGAAAAACCAAATTATACGGGCCCAGAAGAAAGAAAAGAAACTTTCTTATCAGCTATCTTATTTGCTGTGGTATTGGCGACAACGGTGCATACTTATTTTGTACAGCCAATGATAATCCCAACAGGTTCTATGGAAAATACCTTGAGAATTGGGGATGCTTTATTTGTGAGTAAAAATATCTACGGAACTCGTATTCCAAATACACCCATAGCGGTTCCTTTTTCAGATTTATTTAACAGACATTTATATGTAGAAAAATTACAATTGCCATACGAACGTATACCGGGTTGGAAGAAACCTCAAAAAAACGATATTGTCGTCTTTAACTACCCTGCAGATCCTGTTTTTGATGAAGTGGATAGAAAGGATAATTATGTGAAACGTTTGGTAGGTACGCCTGGTGATGTTATAGAGGTGAAAAATGGTGAATTATTTGTAAATAACGACAAATTTGTTCCTAAAGGTGATGCAGAAATGCAGTCTAGCGCGAACATTATCTTTAAAAATCAGTTGAGCCCTAGAATTTTAAAAGAGCAATTCAACCTTCTAGAGACAGACTATAGCGTAGGAGCTGTAGAGGGTGGTTATTTATATCAATTTAGAGGAATTACTAAAGATTTATTTAATCAATTAAAAAACAATCCTAATACGAACAAGGCAGAATGGGTTGTATTACCAGAAGATGCCGTAGATCCAAATATTTATCCTAAAGGTGAAGAATGGAATGCCGATTTTTATGGTCCATTAGAAGTTCCAAAAAAAGGAGAAACTATTAACTTAACCTTAGATAATCTTGTGAACTATATTGATGTGATAGAAAAGTTTGAGGGCGTAAACCTAACTTCTCGTGATGGCAAAATATGGAACGGAAATACACCTGTTACTCAATATACCTTTAAATATGATTATTATTTTATGATGGGTGATAATCGTCACAACTCCTTAGATTCTAGATTTTTTGGGTTTGTTCCTGAAACACATATCATAGGTCAACCATTTTTCTTATGGGCTAATTTAAACCAAATAGCTGGTTTTGAACCGAAAAACGGATGGCGTTGGGAGCGTTGGTTTACGGTACCAAACAATGGAAATCCAGATAAAACAAGTTACCTATGGTTAGGAATTTTAGGATTAGTTTTATTCTTTGGATGGGACTACTTTAGAAAAAAGGTAAAAGATAAAAAACAGAAATAATTGACTTAAAATGTTTCATGCTCTTCTTTTTTGATTAAATTTAAAACAAAGCTTCATGGAAATATTCTCTGCACATTTTTTCCCTACCATTCGATATATGAAAGATTGGATACAAGCAGAATATCCTGTCCTAGACAATTATGAGAATATGCAAAAGCAATCGTATAGAACGCGATGCTATATTGTAGGCCCCAATGGCAGACAGATGTTAAGTGTTCCAACACAGAAGAACAATCAATCTAGGAGAATTAAAGACATTAAAATCTGCTATGCAGAAGCTTGGAGAAAGGAGCATTTTAAAACTTTAGAAGCGGCTTATCGTAGTTCACCTTATTTTGAATATTATGAAGATATATTTCAAGATATTTTAAATCAAGAGTTTGATTTTCTTTTTGATTTAAATTATTACATCTTGGAACGGATTTTGAAAATAGTGCAGGTCAATGATAAGATAGAAAAGACCAATCAATACTATGATAGATGTGAAATGGATTACAGAGAAGCTTATCAAGCGAGGAAAGAACCTGTTTTAATTCCGGCCTATCCCCAAGTTTTTGAAGAGAAACTTGGTTTCAAAACAGATCTAAGTATAATTGATTTAATATGTAATCAAGGACCTGAGTCCCTATTTTATTTGAAAAATTTATAAACATGAAAAAATATTTTTTACCCCTTCTGGTATGTGGAGGAATGCTATTAACGCAAGCACAGGAAAAACAAATCCAAGAGAATGTAACCCAAGAAGAGCTTGCAAAGAGAAACTGGTTCCACGCAGATATTAACAAAGATTCTATTTATGGTGTAGCCAGTGATGCGGCCTATCAATATGTGGAAAATAAAGGATTAAAACCTAGCCCTGTAATTGTAGCTGTGATAGACAGTGGTGTAGATATTGAGCATGAAGACTTGAAAGGCGTTTTGTGGACAAATAAAGACGAGATTCCTGGAAATGGCATTGATGATGATAAAAATGGGTATGTAGATGATGTACATGGTTGGAACTTCATTGGTGGACCAAACGGAAACGTAAACGAAGATACCCTAGAGGTTACCAGATTGGTAAAAGAAGGAATGGATATGTTCGAATCACCGGATGAGTTCACTAATCAGACCAACAGAGAGAAATATCCAGAAAAGTACGAGGCCTACAAAAAGATGAAAATTGAAGTTGAGGAAGGTTTAGCAGAAGCTAAAGTTGCTCTATCTCAAATAGATGGTCAAATTGATGGCGTTCTAAACGCTTTAACAGCTTTTGGTCAGGAATATGGAATGGATAAAGAGATTTCAGTAGAAGGCTTAAGAAACTTTAAACCTGTCAAACAAGAATCTAAAATCATTCATCAAAATTTTCAAAATGCCATTAATTCGGAAAAGGCAGATGAGATTTTTGGGAAAACACCAAATGATGTGCTCGCTGATTTTAAAGAAGAAATTAAAAATGATGGCGCTAAAAATCACTATGCTCAAAAAATTAAGCAGTTTGATGTGAATTTTGATCCTCGCCCGATCGTAGGAGATAATTACGACGATAAGACAGAAATGTATTATGGGAATAATGATGTAAAAGGACCAGATTCTCTACACGGAACTCACGTAGCTGGGATTATTGCAGCAGAATATAATAACGACCTTGGGATGGATGGAGTGGCACGTAATGTACAAATCATGAGTGTGCGTACTGTGCCAAATGGTGATGAGAGAGATAAAGATGTGGCCAACGCTATCCGATACGCGGTAGATAATGGGGCTAAAATTTTAAATATGAGTTTTGGAAAAGCATATTCTCCAGATAAAGAAATTGTATGGGAAGCTATGAAATATGCCTCAGACAAAGGTGTTTTATTAGTACACGCAGCTGGTAATGACAATAAAGATGTAGACACAGAATCTAATTATCCTACAAACTACAAACCAGATGCAACCGAGGTGGCAAAAACTTGGTTGACGGTGGGTGCTAGTACAAGATATAACGATAAGATAAAAGCGAGTTTCTCTAACTTTGGGAAGAAACAAGTGGATATTTTTGCACCTGGATTAGAGATATACGCTACAACGCCAGAGAACACTTATAGATATTTACAAGGAACGAGTATGGCAGCACCTGTTGTTGCAGGAGTTGGAGCTTTGGTTTGGAGCTATTTTCCTAGACTTTCTGCAGAGGAATTAAGAGAAGTTTTGATTGAATCAGGTAATGTAAACAATGATTTAGTTGATATTTCTACCAAAGGAAAAATAGTTGATGCTTTAAAAGCCGTTAAGCTAGCAGAACAAAAAGTAAAATAATAAAATAATTAATATTTGAATTAAAAAGTCAGGCAAGTTGTCTGGCTTTTTTGATTTAATTTTTTATAAAGGTTTATAAATTGAAAAGGAATTATTTTTGTATTTAAATAATGGAATATCCCCCTACTGATGAGCAATTACAACTTGAATGATCTGAAAATAGGAGAAATCAAATCTGCTCTTAACTTTGATAAACTCCCTGGTGTAGAAGCACAATTAGTTTTAGCTCCCCCCTATCGGGCTCAACTAATTGAGGAGAATAAATTAAATAATAATAAAAATCCAAGAATTGCGGCTGTTCTAATTCTATTATATAAAGAAAATAATGAATGGCATTTCCCAGTAATTTTACGCAATACATATAAAGGTGTACATTCCAATCAAATCGGGTTTCCTGGTGGCAAAGTAGAACTACAAGACAAAAATTTAGCAGCTACTGCTACCCGAGAGAGTTTTGAAGAAATTAATAGTCAAGTGAATGATGTGGAAGTATTGGGTCAATTGACATCGCTATACATTCCTCCTAGCAACTTTATAGTACATCCCTTTATTGGGATCTATCATCAAGAACCTCAATTTGTACCATGTGATAGAGAAGTTCAACAAATTATACCTATTAAATTAGAAGATTTCATGTTTAACCTAAAGACAGTAGATTTGGAAATTCAGTCAAAAGGAAAAAGAACACTGGTACCCTCATATGAATTACCCGATGGTTTAAAAATATGGGGAGCAACAGCAATGATGTTAAGTGAATTTTATGTTTTCATTAAAAAATCGTTAAATTTGTAATTGATTTAAAATAAATAAATTGGCTAAGAAAAAATCAATATTCTATGATGCTTTTGGGCATTGGTATTTTATAAAACGTTTATTCATTTTTATATTCGGTATCGTGTCTTACCGTAGATACAATGGATTTAACAAACTAAACATCTCTGGTACAGAACATTTAAAAGACTTACCAGACACCAATGTCTTGTTTGTTTCTAATCACCAAACATACTTTGCAGATGTATTTGCAATGTATCATGTGATTTGTAGTGTTAAAAATGGGTTCGAAAACAACATCAATAACCCTATTTACCTTCTCAATCCAAAGGTAGATATGTATTATGTGGCGGCAGAAGAAACCATGAACAAAGGAATTCTGGCCAAAATGTTTGCCTACACGGGAGCTATTACAGTAAAACGGACGTGGAGAGCGGATGGAAAAAGCGTGAATAGAAAAGTTGATTTAACAGAGATAAGCAACATCAAAAAAGCATTGGATGTAGGTTGGGTGATTACCTTCCCACAAGGCACTACCAAAGCATTTGCGCCTGGACGAAGAGGTACGGCACATATTATAAAAGAAGAGAAACCAATCGTGGTACCTGTGGTGATTGATGGGTTTAGAAGATCATTTGACAAAAAAGGTTTGGTGGTAAAGAAAACAGGTGTTGAGCAATCTATGCGTTTTAAGGCTCCCTTGGAGATTGATTATGAAAACGAGGATAAGAATACTTTGTTGAAGAGAATTATGATAGCTATTGAACAATCAGAAGAATTTGACATTGTGTCACAGATTGAACAAAGAGAAAGCGAAAATGAAACTTTCTTTTAACTAAAGAAAAATATTAAAACAAAAAGAGTCGATTCATTCAAATCGACTCTTTTAATTTTATGATTTAAGGATATTAATCCCTTAATATATTTCTTGCAATAACCAATTTTTGAATCTCTGTAGTCCCTTCTCCAATCGTACATAACTTGGCATCTCTATAGAATTTTTCTACTGGAAAATCTTTGGTGTAACCATATCCTCCAAATATCTGCACAGCATCATTGGCGATCTCTACACAAGCTTCAGATGCATACATCTTCGCCATAGCGCCCTCTGTTGTCATCCTTTCTTTATTTTCTTTAAGCTCACTCGCCCTCATAATCATCAATTCTGAAGCGTGAATCTTAGTAGCCATGTCTGCTAACTTAAAATTGATCGCTTGGAAATTCGCAATTGGTTGATTAAACTGAACTCTTTCCTTTGCATATTTCTTAGCAGCTTTATAAGCTCCTTTTGCAATACCTAAGGATAAGGCTGCAATAGAAATTCTACCACCATCTAATACTGCAAGTGCTTGCTTGAATCCAGAACCTACTTCTCCTAACCTATGACTATCTGGTACGCGAACATTGTCAAAAATCAGTTCTGCTGTTTCAGAAGCACGCATTCCCAATTTATTTTCCTTTTTACCAGAAGTAAAACCTTTCATTCCTTTTTCTAAAACAAAAGCTGTTGAGTTACCACTTTCACCTTTCTCACCTGTTCTAGTCATCACCACTGCTGTATCCCCAGATATGGCATGGGTAATAAAATTTTTAGCTCCATTTATCACCCATTCATCTCCATCCTTTACAGCTGTAGTATTCATTCCACCCGCATCAGATCCTGTATTATGTTCTGTTAAACCCCATGCACCAATGACTTTACCACTGGCTAAATCTGGGATCCATCTTTTCTTCTGTTCCTCATTACCGAACATCAAAATATGATTTGTACACAACGAATTATGTGCAGCAACAGATAAGCCTATAGACGGATCCACCTGAGATATTTCATCAATAATTCTCACATAATCAAAGTAGGTTAAGCCCGCACCTCCATATTC
>JBPCUN010000106.1:0-9235 GCA_051011115.1 Weeksellaceae bacterium | reverse complement strand
GATAGAAAATAGAGTAAACAAGTACGAAACTGGTACAAATACCGAAAAATAAGGGCAAAATCAAATAAATATTAATTGATTATCAGCGATTTAAAATAGGGTAATCCTCTGGAGTGATTTCATAACCCGGAGGTCGGCAGTTCGATTCTGCTCCTCGCTACCATATAAAACATCAGTGGAAACGCTGATGTTTTTTTTTGATTTATAAAATAATTATAATTTTGGCTCGTTACTTGTGTATAAATTTTTAAAACAAATAATTAAAGATGAAAAAACACGTTATTTTAGCCAGTTTAGCTATCGTTACATTAACTTCTTGTGTTTCTAAAAAGAAATACGTAGAAATGGAAACTAAGTATAATGAAACGCTTGCACAGAAAGAGAATTGTGAGTCTAGAATGACTGCTATACAACAGAAAGTAGATGACTATTATGCTAAAATTAATTCTCTTACAGATGAGAATAATAGAAAATTAGAGTGGGTAGAAGGTGTTACAGCACTATCAAATAAATCTAAAGCTGCTATGAAAGAAACTTTGAAAAAAGTGGATCCAGCAAAATTAGCAGAAGCTAAAACTTTAGAAGACTCATTAAACCTAGCAGTAAGTTATAATTTAAATAAAAATCTTAATGAACAGTCAGAGGAGAATGACGATTTAGATATTACGATAGACAAAACTGTGGTAATGATTAATATTTCTGACAAATTATTGTTTGAAAGTGGTAGTGCCAACGTAAATAAGAAGGCATATCCATTACTTGAGCGTTTGGCTAAAGTAATTAATTCAGAGCCAGCGATGGAGGTGATGGTAGAAGGACACACGGATGATAGAAAGATTAGAAAATCATCTTTCAAAGATAACTGGGAGCTAAGTGTAGAGCGTTCTACTGCTATTGTAAGATTACTACAAGATAAATTCAACGTGGATGGTAAGAAGATGATTGCTTCGGGTAGAAGTAGTTTTAATCCATTAGTTGAGAATGATTCTTATGAAAACCGTGCAAAAAATAGAAGAACAAGAATCGTGATTTTACCGAATCTTGATAAGTTCTTAGCTATGCTAGAAGAATAAGAATTATATAAATTTTAATTTACGTCATAATAAAAAGCCCGTTTCATATTATTTGGAACGGGCTTATCTTTATTTTTTAATACAATCACTTTAGTAATAATACTTCTTTAGTCAGTGTTAATCAAGAGCAGGCTCAAAATTTATCATATCATTTCTAAGCCAGTCTGGGATAGCAATAGATTTTTTCTCTTTCATATCAATCATTACTTGTACACTTTTTCCTTTAGCATGTATCATATCAGAACCATCCTTGCCATCACTTACGATAAGATATTCCATATCGAAGCTTTTATTAGATAGCGCAGCGGTTCTTATTTTAATTCTTACATTTGGCGTAGTAAGTTTAATTTCTCTATAATAATCACATGCTATATGTGCGATAACAAACATATGTTTATCCCAATCCCAAGTTGGGCTCATGGTCATCATATAATGACCACGAACAATCTGGAAATATTCAAAATAATAAATATTGTTTATGTGTCCTAAAGCATCCATGTCATTCCAACGCATAGGAATCGGCATTTCAAAATGAAAGTCTTTTTGATTTATATTCTTCATAGGGTACGATTTATAATACAAATTTAAGTAATTATGCATCCATAGCTTCTGCTACAAAAATAAATAAAAGCAAATTAGATTATAAAGGTTGAGCTACGGCCAAATTCTTATGTATAAATTGTAAGGATATTTGGTTGAAGATGGTAGGCTCCTCAATATTCACTACATGCCCACAAGCCTCAATGATATGTAAACTTGCTTTTTTATGATTTTGGGCGATTTTTTTCACTGCTGGTAAAAACATATGATCTTCTTCCCCCATAATGTATAAGGTTGGGATTCCACTGTCTTTTTCTCTAAAAAAACGTAGCAATGGATTAATTTCTGAAGTAAGTTTAAACCAACGCTTAAATTCCCTTTGGTATACTTTTTTAGCTTCGTTCACAAACATATGTCTAGATTCTTTATGATTGGCTCTAGGCATAATGATAAACGCTAAGACTTGATACAGCCACATATAGGGTATGATAGATTTAAACATATTCCCTACTTTCATAAGAAAACGACCACGCAGATTCATTTTCATAATGGCACCTCCCATTACCATAGAGCTTACTAAATCTGGACGAATTTCTGCAATTTTTCTTATGATGATAGTTCCTAGCGATATGCCTACAAAATGAGACTTAGTAATTTCTAAATGATCTAATACTTGTATTACATCATTGGTTACTGCATCAAAAGTGTAATGTTTATTAAATATAGAAAAGACATCCTTGCTCTGTCCATGACCTCGCAAGTCTACTAAAAGAACATTAAAATGTTTACTATATTCCTTGATTTGCCGAAACCAAATAGAAGAACTTCCACCAGCTCCATGCACAAATGTGACCCATTCTGTGGATTCTTGATGTTGATAAATGGTATGGTGAAGCATTAAAATTTAATATAAAATTGATGAAAAGTAAAATTAGGGAAACTCCCCTCATCAAACACTATTTTAGCACATTTAATTATAATTTTAAAATAAATATTTAACACTCGGCTATATTACTCTATAGGTTTAGTGATAAAAACTAAACTAAAATTCACTAATTTGCATTTTCCTATATAAGTAAGTTTGATGAAAGTATGTATTGCCGAAAAGCCTAGCGTTGCTAGAGAGATTGCCACAGTTTTAGGAGCCACCAACAAGCAGGATGGTTATTATGAAGGCAATGGCTATGCTGTTACCTATACATTTGGTCATCTATGTACCCTCAAAGAACCACATGATTATAAACCCTATTGGAAAAGTTGGGATTTAAATAATCTCCCCATGTTACCCAAAAAATTTGAGACCAAAATAGTATCAAATGCAGGTATTCAAAAGCAATTTAGGATTGTAAAGAAATTATTTGACAAGGCAGAAGTAGTCATTAATTGTGGAGATGCTGGGCAAGAAGGTGAACTCATACAACGCTGGGTTTTAAACGAAGCTAATTACAAAGGTCCTGTAAAGCGTTTATGGATTTCTTCATTAACCACAGAGGCTATTCGAGAAGGCTTTCAGAATTTAAAACCTTCAGAAAATTATGATAATCTATACTATGCCGGATTCTCTAGAGCTATAGGGGATTGGCTTTTAGGAATGAATGCTACAAGACTATACACCGTAAAACATGGCGGGTATAAACAAGTTTTATCTGTAGGTAGAGTACAAACACCAACGTTGGCGATGGTGGTAAACCGTTATAAAGAGATAGAAAACTTTAAACCTCAACCATATTGGGAGTTACAAACCTTATATCGGGAGACAGTTTTTAGTTATGAAGACGGTAGATTCTTTCAGAAACAAGAAGGAGAAGCTTTATTGAATAAAGTAAAAGAAAGTGATTTTGAAATCAGCTCTATCACCAAGAAGAAAGGGAAGGAGTATGCTCCTAAATTATTTGATTTAACGGGTTTACAGGTATATTGTAATAATAAATTTGGCTACTCTGCAGATGAAACGTTAAAGATTGTTCAGAAATTATATGAGCAAAAAGTAGTTACATATCCCCGAGTAGATACTACATTTTTGCCTCTTGATGTATATCCCAAGGTTCCTGGAATATTACAGAAACTGACGAAATATAGCGAACTTACTCAACCTATTTTAGGAAAGAAAATTAGAAAATCTATTAAGGTATTTAACGATAAAAAAGTTACGGATCACCATGCGATTATTCCAACTGGCGTTGAAAGTAATTTACCCTATAACCAGCAACGGGTTTATGATATAATCACAAGACGTTTTATAGCAGTGTTTTATGATGATTGTAAAGTTTCAAACACAACAGTCTTGGGAGATGCAGCAGAAGTTATCTTTAAAGCTACGGGTAAGGAAATATTAGAAAAAGGTTGGCGTGTGGTTTTTGAAACTGAAAATTCTAAAGAAAAAGAGCCAAACATTTTACCCACTTTTACCAAAGGAGAAACGGGCCCGCATGACCCATCATTTACTGAAAAGGAAACCAAACCTCCCAAGCAATTCACAGAGGCATCACTTTTGCGTGCGATGGAAACTGCGGGTAAGCAAGTAGAGGATGAGGAGTTACGGGATTTAATGAAAGAAAATGGGATTGGACGCCCATCTACCCGAGCCAATATTATAGAAACGCTTTTTAGAAGAAAGTATATTAAACGGAATAAAAAACAAGTTTTGCCCACCGTGATTGGCATTCAATTAATTGATACCATACAGAACGAAATCCTAAAATCAGCAGAATTAACGGGTTTATGGGAAAAGCGATTAAAGGATATAGAAAAAGGTGAATTTAGTGCAGGAACCTTTATCAGTGATATGAAACGCATGGTAGATAATCTCGTGTATGAAGTCCGTAGTGAAACCAACAACGCCAATATTTCTTATGCCACTGCAGTTAAAAAGTCAACAAAATCATCAAAGAAAGCATCAGGAGAAAAACCAAAATCGGCTGGCATTGAAGCTCAAACCTGTCCAAAATGTAAAAAAGGAACATTATTAAAAGGAAAATCCGCCTATGGTTGTAGCCAATATAAAGAAGGTTGTGATTTTGTAATGCCTTTTAATTTTATGGGTAAAAAGATATCTGAAAATCAATTCATAAGAATTTTAGAAAAGGGTAGTACTATTAATCTCAAAGGTTTTAAATCCGAAGAAGGAACTATAGAAGGTTTAGTAAGATTAGATGAGAATTTCAATTTAAAATTAGAACCAAAAAGAACTTCAAAATCGGAAAGACCTAAAGAGTCTAGCAACCAAAATGCTCAAAAACTTGTATGCCCTAAATGCAAGAAAGGCACCATCCTCAAAGGTAAAACAGCCTATGGATGCAGTAATTTTAAATCTGGATGTGATTTTAAAGTAACCTTCACTGAAGTAAAAAATAAATTGAATGGTCAGAAGCCTACGAAGGAATTGGTTTATGAAATATTGAAGGGAGCATCCTAAACTTGTATGGATAGCAGTGATGCTACATTTTCTAGATAATTATAAACTCCTTATTTATTCGTACATTGATTGTAACTTTATTTAGTATATAATTATTTAATGAATAAAAAAAGCTACTCAATATAATAATTGAATAGCTTCATATGAACTCATAATTGATTCGACTAATCGTTAAAAGTGGTGTCTTTTACGGTATAATTTAAATCTGCTTTATCTAAAATTTCTTGTACATCTGCCACGCTAAATTCGTTATCTGAACGAATAATCAATTGTTTAGTCTCTAAATCAATATCAGCATGATCAATATTATTTTCTTTCAGTAAATGTTCTTCTATGGCATTTTTACAACCTTCACAAGACATTCCTTCTACTCTAAATACGTTTGCCATAATTTAATTTTTTATTATAATCTGCAAATTTCATACTAGAATTTGTTTTGCAATATAAATCATAAGTTTTATTGTAAAATGATAGCTTCTTATTCTAATTAAGTAGATCTTTCAATCTTTTTAATTGATGATATTATAGCGGAAGGCAAATTATATTTAACCTGTTAATTATCCTCTTTAATCCTCAGACGAATAGGGTCTTTCAAATTTGAAGGTAATCCGGATTGTATTATATCTTTTTGAAGTAGATACAATTCATTTTGCTGCACCATTTGATCAGCGACTTTTCTTACTAAATCCATTTTAGGGCGCCAGTCATCATATAATTCTCGAGCAACTTCTGAAGGACAGTATGTTTTATCATGGTCACGTTCCTTGGCAAATTTTAAATGACTTTCTCTAATTCGTTTTTCTTCGGCATTCATATAAAGGAATGAAGAGGTGTACGGTCTTTTGCTATTATTTTTCTTTCAGATGTAATCATTTTATAGGGATTTATAGTTTTACATTATAATCTTATTCTACTCCCTAAATTAATCCAAAATGATATAATACAATGATCTAATAGATAGATAAATCTATGGTCTCTAAAAATTCATCTACAACACACAACCAAAATTTAATGAAAAACAATGTAAAATACGTGATTATATTATATTCATAACGATTTCATAGGTAATAACTTCGCCATCTCACCTATTGATTTTCAATTAAGATTAGTTTTATGGGTACAATTTTAGGGGAGTTTTATAGCATGAAAATGACTTCGTTAATAGATTTTAATTCTGGCAAACATTTATTTTAAACAGGACTGTAACTGATTTTATAATCACTGGTTTTCATCATTTCCTCTGGTGTATATAGTGCTTCAAGAGTTTCTATCATCATGTAAGTTTCTTGTGCATCCTCCCGTTTACTCATTTTTAAAGCATCCCTCAAATGGTTGAAGAAAAATTCGTCTAAGGATAATTTTCTTACGTATTTTACAGTTAATGTTTGTGCATCAACCAAAACCAAATTAATTTGGTTTTCTGAATGGTTAATCCAAGTAATATGTTGTTGCATCGGAAAAATCGAAAGATTGAGCGAGATGTCAAAAATGAAATCGGAAAAATTAAAAACAAAAGTTGGGATATGTTGATGAAACTTAAGATATAGATCAAACGATGAGGAAAACATATCTATGAATTCATTTAAAGTTTCGCCGCTTTCTACCACAGCAACATCAAACATTCCAAAGGTAATGATAGGTTTGATTTGTTTGTCATGTGATATTTTATCCAAATATGGGAACAAACAACCTACTTGATATTGAGGATTCTTAAATAAATCTGACATAGTTGTAATTTTTAAATAATTTTATCTTCTATTGTATTTTTATGTTCTTTGATGGATGCTTGCATTTGAGAATACGCATTTATTAGTCCAAATGGATAGGGTAAAACTGTATTTTCACCGTGACGAATGAAGTCTACCACTAGTAGCGGAAAGTATTCTTCTGGTTTAAACGAATGAGGTGTATGCTCAACAATTTTTCTCATTTTGTAGCTGCTACTTTGATGAAATTTATAAGCAGTACGCTTACCTACATAATATTTTTTTTCATTCTCATTATACCAGATTCCTGTGTAGGGTTCAAAAAGATTATCCTGTTTTAAACCTTTTATTTCTAAGTTTCCATATTTTTTTAATTCTCTTCTATACGTTTTCTCATTACCAGCACCAAAAATAGATTTATGAAAACCTTCGTTATTGTTTAAAGCATTGCGTTTGTAAGCTTTACCATATTTCTTATGCAATTCATTATAGGATATATATTGCTCTGCGACTTCCACATCTATAAACGCATTGAAATCCTTGGCAAAAATTGAATCTCTTCCTAATTTAAAGTCGTTCACAGGTCTTACTTTATTCCTTGATTCAATTCTATCCTTTAATTCGACATCATCATATAATATATATTCATCATACTCAGTTATTTCAAATACTCCGTCCTTAGAAAAAATTAGAGATAGTTTTTTAATATTTAACGGTTTTGATCGATCAAATGGATTTTGATAATCTCTAAGTTTGTTGATAATAGGTAAAGTAAAATCAAATTGGGTAACGTTTTTTATGATATCTATCAGAAGATGCAGGTTTTCTTCGTAAATAGGTTCTATACATAATTCCTCATTATTAATATATAGCAAATATCCTTTATGAATATATACTTTATCTTTGACCATTTCTATGTTAGGGAAATCAATAGATTTTTGCTTTATTTTCTGTTTTACATTCAACTGCGAAACACATACTTTAAATTTCATCTTTAGCGATTTCCCATCATAATTTAGGAAGTCTTCAAGGTTTTCATACTTCGCATTTTTATTAGAATTTTCATTTATATTAATGCCCTGACTAATGACCCCTATCTCATCAAAATATTGTTTTAATTCATCGTATGGGTCATCCTCATTTTGAACAAGATCCTCATAGGTTGTTTCATCATAATCCATAACAAATAACACGGCATCATCTTTTTTCAATTCCTCTAGATTTTTGAATTCAAAATTCTCCCCTTCTTCAATATTTTTATTTACAATTTCTTCTAGTGAAATGTTTTTATTTCTTCTACAATCTACAATATCAAAAGTTAAGGTGTCTTTGGTTAGCGATTTAGGTTTCTTGTAAGGTAGCTGATTAAATTCAATGTTTTTACTGAAGGCTTGGATGTCAAAATCGTGCAGGTATTTTTTAAACTCTTCAATAAATTGATGTAAATTATATTCCTTTGAGTTTAATAATTCATCCTTTCGACTTATGCTATGAAATGGAATGTTTGTCTTTTTATTATAAAATTTATTGATATTTCTTGTAATATATATCTTATTAGCATCTTTTAGTTCGGTTAGTTTAAGTTGTTTAAAATATTCACCAGATGGGGTAAGAAACATCCCATAGGGTATATACCTTTTATAGTATTGATTATAATCACTGAGACTTACTTCCCATAACGTAGTCGCGGAGGCAGTAATGTTAAACAAAACATCCTTGACTTCTCTATAATCATGCTTCAAATTGATTTTAATTACACTGGCTGTTTTCTGCGTAGTATTCAATTCGCTATGAATAAAAAATTGATCATTGCTATAAAATTCACCACATTTATTCAGAAAACTGGCTAGTAGAACTTTTATCCAGATATGTGATAATTTTGGATTTGTGTAATCTGAAAACTCTGTAGGATTCAATATTTTATTTTCATATTCTAATCCTGTATCCTGCTTATTAGATGACCTTAAAACATAAACCTTTTTTGTTATATTATTCAAATAATATGGATCATTTATTTTTGTTTTAGCCCACGTATGGTTAAAAGCATAATCCTTATTTTGTAACTTATAATTATAAGGTAATTGATACTCATACATTTTAAATTTATTGTGGAAGTGGTTGAAAGTAGATTTTTCCAAATCTAGCACGACAGAAGATGTTTTGAACTTGGCAGTTTTCATATGATTAGTTTAAAAAATTTATAAGCTTGGCAAATTCATAATTAGTTTCATTCGCATTTTGTCTAGACAGGACACTAGGTAAAATTCTTATATGACTGTTTTCTATATTCTTTACGCTATTGCCCTCTCGATCTAGATAATCAGGCAGGCGATTTTCATTGGATAAGAGATTAACTACGTATAATATGGGGTTGTCTTCTAATTCCGAAATTTTCTGATATTTTGCTATCATTTTTTCAATAAAATTTTCCGAATCAAACTTTACGTCAAAATCCCTATCATCATGGAGTAAACTAAATTTGTCCATGGTAGAATCAGAGT
>JBPCUN010000105.1:0-6143 GCA_051011115.1 Weeksellaceae bacterium | reverse complement strand
GTCTTTATTCTTTTGTTCTAAATCTTGATCAATTTTCTCTAATTTAGATTTAAGTTCAGCAAATTCAGCCCATTGCTTCAATTTGGTATTTATCGCTTCTAAATCAACATTAAAAGCTACTTTTTGTTTCGATAATTCAATTTCTTCCTCTGCCCATAGTTTGGTTTCCTCTTCTGTGGCTAATTTTTCTTGAATATCTACAATCCTCTTTTGCCAATCCTCAACCGATGATTTATATGTTTTATATTTTTCAAAAGCGGCAATTCCAATCTTTCTATAAATATCGGTTCCTGTAATCTGTTCTAAAAGCGCACTCCGTTCTTCCCGCTTTACTTTCAAAAACTTATTAAACTCGCCCTGTGCCAGCATCACAGATTTGATGAATTGCTCATAGTTCAATCCAATTAAGTCCTCATTTTTGCTAGGTACTTCAGATTTCTTTTGCGTGATAGGCTTGCCAGAATCATCATACAAATACATATCATAATCTTGCAATGCGCCTGTCCTTGCCACTCTCACCGTCCATTCTGAAGTGAAAATTCCTTCTTTACAAGCATACTGCACTCTAGCGTATGCTTCCTTCTGTCCACGGGTTAATATAGCGCCTTGCTTCACCATCACTGATTTAGAAATCGTGGAATCTAACCGTGGAATCTTGTTAAATAAAGCCAATGGAATCACATCCAATATCGTACTTTTCCCACTCCCTGTAGGTCCAGTAATTGCAAAAAGATTATTTTGAATAAAGGGTTCTTGCGTGAAGTCTATGCTATGTTTACCCTCTAATGAATTGATATTTTGAAACTCAATTTTTAAAATCTTCATACCTCTTCTACATTTTGCACTTGTTCCACCAATTCATTAAAAGCCAACTTCAAAGCTTGCTTATCATCGTCAGAAACGGATTGAGTCTCTAGCAATTTAGTAAACATTTCTATTGGTTTTAGGTCTGTAATATCATCACCCGAATCAAAGAGTTCATGCGCCCCCAAAGTTTTGTCTTTAAAGGTCATTCTGGTTTTTACTATCTCTGCCTTTTCATGGTGAAAGTCTTGAGTCATTTGCATAAAAGCGTCCTCCAAATCTGCACTATATACCTCTTCTACCAGCGCTAACTCTATCAGGGATTTCAGATCCGAATCCACTTCCAAGTGATTCAATTTAGATTGAATTGTAGACAAAGAACCACTAATTTTCAGTAATTTTCTATAACTGGGAACCCTAATACTCTCTGGCTCAAAACCATTTTTAGTGTCTAATAACAGCACTCTTTTTTCATCTGTACGTTCACTAAAAGACAACGGGATTGGCGAACCACTATAATAAGTCGGAACATGAGCGTTTACCTTTTGTGGTTTGTGAATGTGCCCTAAAGCCACATAATCAAACGTAGAACCCAGCCTATTAGCATCAAATTGAGCCTCGTTTCCTACTTGGATTTCTCGCTCACTTTCAGAAGTTGTCACCCCAGAGGTAAATAAATGACCCATTGCGATATGCGGAACATCAGGATATTGAGTCTTTCCATACGTGGCACTGGCAGTAAATATTTGTTCTATCCCATCTTGTACAGCCTTTATCCTATCCTTATACCCCACGCCATCATTGGCATTTCGCAAATCAGCATCTCTCAAAAACGGAATCGCATGAATCACCACTTCCACCTCTCCATCTTTGTCCTGCACAGGAATCACATAATCATCTAACCGCTCTGGCAAACTCCCCACCACCTGAATGTTAATGGCATGCAACACCTCTCTTGGTGCATTCATTACGGCAGGAGAATCATGATTGCCCCCAGTCAAAATCACCTTACAATGCAATTGACTTAACTTTACAAGTAGAGAATAATATTGCTGTCTAGCCGTAGAAGATGGATTGGCCAAATCAAAAATATCACCAGAAACCAACAATAACTGTACTCCTCTATCCTCTATTAAATCCAATAGCCACTGACTAAACAACTCAAAATCTTGGTGCAAATCATAGTGATGCAAACGCTTGCCAATATGCCAATCAGCGGTATGGAGTATCTTCATAAAATGGAAATCAATGGTTAAAAGTGATGCATTCAAATTTACAAAAATATCTACTTACCAAGGCAATCACCCTTCTATCGCGTAGATCATAAATCAGTAATTAAATTAATTCATACTAGAAGCTATTTCCCGCTTTTCATTGCTATCTTTTTTCCATAGGCTCAAAAAATTGATGTTATAAAGCGCTTCCTCTGGTCGCATTGATAACCTTCAACTTTATAAAAGAGCCTATAATAAAAAAGGATATCCATTCCAATCGGGGCTAATTTTCATAAAAAAATCATAAAATTTGTTGGAATTCAAAACCTAAGATGTTATATTTGAATGGTTAGTGGTTATGCGTAATGATCACATTGGAGTGATAGCAACAACTTATAATTAGGAATTAATATAATATTTGAGCGAATTACGTATTAAAACACATGAGTAAAATCATTTATCAACTGTTCTTAGCTTTCAATTCAACTTGGTTGATAGTTGTTGTTTTTCTCGTAAAAGAGAAGTATCAACTTAATTTACTTTATTCATATTCAGAATATTACTCATGGATTATTTTTATCATATTTCCGATTGTTCTTACTGGATTTAGTTTTTTATTTGCTATACACTTACCGAAAGATAATATTCTAAGATCTTCAATTTCTGAGATTGAATTAGCAAATAATAATTTTCTACCCACGTACTTAGGTTATTTTTTTGTCTCTCTCAGCATTTCGGACGTTCAAACTTTAGTAGTGGTCTTTTCGATCATATATGTTTTTACATTTTTATCTCAAACTCTTTATTTCAATCCAATATTTCTAATATTTGGTTTTCACTTCTATTTTATTAAAACTAAATCTAATGTGAAAATATTTCTTATAACGAAACAGAAATTAAAAATACCAGGTGATGACGGATTTGAAAAACTCAGGCGAATTAATAATTACACATTTATTGAATTATAATATGAAATTATGGCAAACTATATCTTTGGTAAGGTAAAAAGAAAACAAAGAATGTTTCGAATAATCGAAACTCAAGAAGAAATTTATGATATAGAAAACCTCGTTTTAAATGGCATTGATTATAATCCAGCAACTCTTATAGAGAATGAAGAGTTATATAGGCTAACCAACTTTTCTGAAACAGACTATTGTTTGGACTTCTTAAAAAATGAATTAAATACTGTAGAGTTTGACCAAATTACAAGTGCTGATTTGAGGAAGCTTTCTTTTATATGCACAATTCAAGATAATTTTTACTTTTTCCAAATTATAAATTCAAAATTTTTTATAAGCAAAAAATGGTTTTCAATTGCTGAACTAACTCTTGAAACGGCAAAGCCAATAATAACTATTAACCCTTTTGCAGATGCCATTTATGATAAGGAGCAGAACACTCTTTATTTTAAAAAGCTAACGTCGGCTCAAAAGATTTTTAAAGGTATGGACCAATTATATAAAGAGGCAACTGAAGATGAAAGCTCAGAATTTTTGAAGAATGAATTTTTGGATGTTTCTGCAGACTTTTCGGTTAGTAAGGTTTCAGTTCCTAATCGAAAGCGTATTGCAATGGTTCATGAAACTTTAAGAGGATTTTCGAATAGTGAAAAACAATCTATTTATGATTATACAAATGAATATGGTCAAGTTACATTTGAAAATGGAAAATTTAAAATTGAAAACGATGATGATTTGAAGTTTGTACTTTGGGGAATTCAGCAAAGATTTTATACTACCCGCATCGGAGCAGAGAAAAGAGTTGCAAATTCAATTATAAGTATATAAGGCCGTTTGATAACAAGGTAAAGGTGCAATTACGATTTTGAATTTTCTGTTTAAAAATTCAATCTCGGTTTCTAAACTTTCGTTTGTGATGCAAATTTTGTACCTGCAGGTCCGTATCTCATGCCTAAGAGCTTACAGTTTCAATAGCATATTTGGATTTTTCAATGTGAAAAGTTAACTCCACAAAACCAAGAGAGCTATTGTACGCTAACGCTCGTAAAGAAATAAATTAAGATATGAATGAAAAGAAAATATATTACGAAACCGACTTTGGTCAATTAATCCTTGGAGATTCTTATAATGAACTGACGTCTGGCTCACTAAACGAGTATAATGGGCAAGTTAATCTCATCGTAACTTCACCGCCATTTCCTCTAAACAATAAAAAAAAGTACGGAAACCTAAAGGGTGAGGCATACAAGGAATGGTTCATTGGTTTAGCCACTAAGTTTGAGGAGCTTCTAGCTGATGATGGTTCTCTTGTTATAGAAATCGGAAATGCATGGGAATCTAAACGACCTGTTCAATCTCTACTACATCTTGAATGTCTTTTAGGCCTTGTACAGAACTCTAACCTAAGATTGATTCAAGAGTTTATTTGTTATAATCCTTCTAAACTTCCATCACCAGCTCAATGGGTTACTGTGAATAGAATTAGAACGGTTGATAGCTACACGCACATTTGGTGGCTTGCAAAATCTGATTTTCCAAAAGCTGACAATTCAAAAGTTCTAAGACCTTATAGCAAAAGCATGAAGCAGCTATTGAAAAAGAAAAAATACAATTCAGGTAAACGACCATCTGAACACGTAATTTCTAAAAATGGGTTTCTTAAAGATCATGGAGGCAGTATTGCGCATAACTTTTTTGAACTAGATGCAATGGATGAGAATAGGGAGGTTAGGCTTCCATTTAATGTCTTAAGTTATTCGAATAGTAATTCAAATGACTATTACATGAAAGCGTGTAGAGCAAACAATATTATTCCTCATCCTGCAAGAATGAATCAAGGGATTGTAAGTTTCTTTATCAACTTCCTCACAGATGAAAACGACCTAGTTTTTGATCCTTTCGCGGGAAGTAATACAACAGGTGCAACCGCAGAAAAACTCAAACGAAGATGGCTTACTATGGAAATTGATCCCAAATTTGCTAATCAATCCATTTACAGATTTGAAGATAAAGAAATCAACGCTGAACTTAAAAAACATTTATAATATGATTAATGTTGTCAAGAAAATAACTGATACCAATTTTTTCAAAGAAGGTCAAAATGAAGAACTATTTGTTGGTAGACCTTATGCTATTAACTACAATAAAGCTAATTTGCTTATTTCTGATTATTGGAAACATAAGGTTAAAGGGATTCCACAAGGTTCCTTTTTGCTCGCATTCTATGATAATCCGTATGATGAGGAAATACACGAAGCTTTACTTCTTAGAGTTTTAAATCCTTCCCCTTTACCAACTGACAGTAATGTAATCTCATCCATGATTGAGTATTACAAAGACAATCTAAATACTTCTGGAAAGAAAAGTGACCTTGATGACTTTACTAAGTATGAATTCAGTTTTTCGGGTCTCGAATGCAGGATACTAGGTACTTTTTACAAGGAAAGGGACAGTATTGAGTTTGGGGCTGACGTTGAAAACTTTTACTCTGCTCATAATTACAAAGTTTTCAAAGCAACGAATAAAATTTTAGAAATTATTATAAATCAACGAGGTAAAGACCTAATTGCTGGTGGAGAAACAGAATTTCCTATTGGAAAAGTTCGCTATAGTTCAAGTAGAAGATTTAATAATCTAGATGAATCCATAAATAAAGTAGAGGTTTTTATTAATCCAGGTGATATGCTCGGTAAAAGAACTGCACTCTTCGGGATGACAAGAACTGGTAAATCCAATTCGGTTAAAAAAGTTATTGAAGCTACAGTAGAGATTTCAAAGAAGTCCAAATACTCGGACATATTTAGTGTTTCATCTACCTCAGAAAACTTTCTAGAACCTATTGACGTAGAATCAGGAGCTCCGAAATTTCCAGTGGGTCAAATAATCTTCGACATTAACGGTGAGTATGCTAATGCAAATCTTCAAGATAAAGGCACTGCTATTTTTGACTTATATTCTGATCAAACTGTAAGATATTCTATTCTCGATAAAACATCGCAAGGGTATAAAATTATGAAGGTTAATTTCTATAATGATATATCAACTGGTTTTGAATATATAGTCACTTCATTATCTGAAGATATAGGGGATTATATAACAGGATTTACAGTAGTAAAGTTAGAAGAGCCTGACAAATCCAACAAAAGCGCCTACACTAGATACC
>JBPCUN010000104.1:0-6307 GCA_051011115.1 Weeksellaceae bacterium | reverse complement strand
AACAAATGCATGCTGATGGCAGGAGCAGTATTCAACCTTAAAAAGCTGCTCAAATATGGAAGAAAACCGCTAAAAAGTATGGCAAAAGCAATGCAAATAGAACAAAAAGGTAAAGAAACACTTATACTTATATTAACTCAGCTAATAGGCGTAGAATCAAGCATTTACAGCCACTCAAATTACTTCATAACTTCCCCAACTTAAGAAAAACGTAAAAATTAAAATGGCTTAGGAAGTCTTAGAAAAGGTCTGTGTTATAGAAAATTTAAACTATTTTGATGAAAAAGGGAGCTGTGCATTAGCTACCATTGTTATAGGCAGTTATTTATCAATATTAATATTTCGTTCATTTTCACTTTATATCCTAAATATTCTTCTCTATTTACAACCCAATTCTCCATATGATTTTCTCCTGGATGAGAAATGTTGTTCTTATTCCTCCTATCAAAAAATTGAATTGAAAAGTTTATATAGTCTATTGAAAAATCAAGTCTATCTAAAAAGTCTGTTATGTTTTGTTGATTATATTTTTTTTGTACAACAGTGTTTTCTTCGTCTACTATGAAACAATAAATATGGAAAACATTTAAAAGGTGATTAAATGCCAAATTATACTTTTCTTCAATTTCCGCTAAAACTAACATTTTTACCTGCTGGCAAAGAGAATCGTTATTCCTTAATATATCATCTGATAGATTCAAATCAAGTGAATTAAACTTATAGAATTCAAAATTTCTATTTATCAGTTTCTTTATGAGTTCTAGATAAGAATTGTCGTTTTTAGATTTATTTATTTTTTCCTTTATAGAACTATCTATTGAGTTGTTTAATAAGAACTTCTCAAGTAGGTATAGATGTTGTGGATTGGAAAATTTTACTTTAATATCTTCAAATAAGTATTTCTTGAAGTCTTCATTGGCTGAAGACTGTTTGACTAAAAACATTAAAGTTGAAGTGTTTGCAAGCGTCAATAAAGGATTCCAATTCTTGAAATGTTTTTCAATTTTCTTTTTGGCAGGATTAGAATTAACGTAGTTTTTTAGTGACTTAGAAAAAATTTCATTTAGTTTATTGTTACCGTCTGTATCAACATAAGCTTTACCATTTGTTTTGTAATCCTTTTTAAGTTTTGCAACTATATCTAGAATCTCCCTTAATTTTTCTTCAGGTGTTGCTTTCTTTTTTATTGCTTCTGGTAGACTAATTACTTTTTCTTTTTTAATGAAATTATTAAGGTCATCATCATCTTTGATAATTAGTGTCTGAGTTTTTAATTGATTGATTCTTGCTTCTAATCTGTCCGCAATAAACTTTGAAATACCCGTAGAAATATCAAAAATCTCATCTCCAAGTGTTTCGTTAGAAGCAGTTTTGTTTCGTTTATATATGATATAAAAGTCATCTACATATCTAGAATAGATAAAGTCTTTTTCTTTGGCTACCGATAAGTTTTGAACATAATTGTCTAACTCATAAAGATAGATGTAGCTCAGAAAATTGGAAATTACATTTTGAGAAAATAAAGGTAAACCAATGCTACTTTTATTAAGAAATAGGAATAGATATCTTATTTCTTGAATAGTTGTATCATCAAATTTGAATTTCTTTCCTTGAGATGGAACGGCATACTTTTCAATAATTCGTAATAGAATATTGAAATCGATGTTCTTGTAGAATTCCTGAATATCTAATTTGATTATTACAGCTTTCTTCCTAGAATCAATTATTTTTTTTATGTGAGCATTTACAGAATTATTAAATTCAATATAATCTTTGTAGTATAGCAATTCTGAATTTGCAGGTTTCTCAAAGTTTATTTTCCCTCCGTAAAAAGTAAATATGCTGTCTCTATTCTTTTTTTTGTTTTCAATGATTTGAAAAGAATCCTTCATTAAATCCGAAAAATAAAATCCTAAAGCATAGTACAAAATAAGAAGTTCAAATGATAAGAAATCAAACTTTCTTACACCATAAAAACCTTTGGGAATTAGGTATTTATGATTGTAGAATTTGTCGCGCTTGTTGTAAAAGACATCTTTAGATATTAGTTCTTGGTGATACTTTTTGACATCGAAATTCTTTAGAACCTTGTCTCTTCTATAGATTTCAAATTCTATAGTCTTAAAGGTGTTGCTTTTTTCTTCAATTTGTGCCTTCGCCAGTTCATAAGCTTTTTGAATATGTTCTTCTTTGAGAAAGTAGTCAGTATTGAAGTTTTTAATTGGCATAAGCTGTTTTATTCTTTTTTTAGTTGGTTTTCAAATTGCCTATCGGGGGTGTTTATATAGCTTGTTACTTAGTTTAAGCATCTAATTTAGCAAATAAAGCCCGAATAGAAAATCCGCGAGGATTTTCGCAAGCAAGCTCTAACTAGCCATTAATTATACACGGTGTTACCAACAGGCTTTATATTTTATGTTCATATCCAATTTCATCTAAATCAGATTTTAGTTGTTCAAAATCATCCAATTCAGGATTTATTTCAAGAACTAATTCTTTTGTAATTATAGTTCCGTTATAAATCTTTTCTACAAGTTCCAATTTCAGTTCGTTTTCTTCAAAATTTTCCTCATAATATTCTTCTGCCCAATTTTTGTATGCTAATGGTTTTCCATCCAATAAATGTAATAAATCAGAAGAACCATCTTTATATTCGTCTTTTGGTAAATCGACTTTTCCTATTTTCCAATTTTTATCCTTTTCAGTTTGCCATATGCAAAATGTGGTTCCGATACTTTTTACTGGTTCTCCAAATATAAATTCATTGAATTCTTTCGGTAATTCGTCTATAATTCCATTTGATATTTCTTGTTGGGAATTATTTTCCCAACCATTCATTTCACTTTCGTGAGCGAATCCGTTAATACAAGTTCCATTTTCGCTGAAAGTGATTAACATTTGGTCTCCTTGTCCGTTTCTCATTTCGCAAAACTCTTCGGTTTCACTCCAATCTTTTTGGTAAGAATAATACCTATATTCCCATTCAGGACAAATAATTGATTCCAATGCAGAAATTGATTTACAAATCTTTTGTAATTCACTCGGGTTTGGTAGAAGATTTAGATTTTCAGATGAAAGTTTGTTCATTTGTAGGATTTTTTTTCAGCTTGTTGGTAACGTTTATGTATAAGAATAGTTGCCTATTTGTAACGTCTGATTTTCCGCAGGAAAATCAGACGTTACAAATAGGCAACGACCTTTGATTAAGCACTAAACCGCAATTATTTTCATACTGTGTTGTAGCCAGTTTTTATTTTTTAAGTTTGATGTTGTTCAACTTTGGTTGCTTTTCCGTTTTCAAAATAAATATCCAAAACGTCTGGGTCAATATTGAAAAGTCCAGGAACAAATCCAAGTTCATACGCAATATGGTTCTCGCCGTATGAATAAAAATCTTGTCCTAATAATTCGGTTATTTCTTCTTTCGTTTTTCCTATTAGTATTTTACTTTCAATAATGTCTTCTGACATTTTATATCTTTTCTCAACATTTGTTTCCCATTTTTGTTTGTCAAAATCGTTTGATGGATAATAAGATACTCAAAATATCCACAAATAAATTAGTCCAATATAAATTATTGGACTCAAAAATATAGTCGGAATTAAGGCAACAAATTTTCTGTTTTTTTCATTTCCAACATTCAGTTTTTTTAAAATCCATTTGCATATAAAATAAGTAGGAATTGCAAGAATCAGAATAATGAATGGAACTTCAATGCTCATTTATCGTCAGTTTTTAAATTGGCTACAATCGGTTTGGTATAGTCGTCAGTTACGGGAGAAAGATACAAAAGTCTGCGCAAACTCACGGATTTGGCAATAGGGAATAAATTTTCGGTCAGAAAATTTAGTGCCGTAATTGCGTCTATACCTTGTGCCTGTTGCACAACTATTTTATAGCTTCGATCAAAAATAAAGAAATAAAATTAAATTCATTGCATAAATAACTGTAATTCATTAAATTTAAGTATGCAGGGAAATAAAGAATTTACACCAAAGTTATTTTATGATGTAAGTTTAGAAGCCTTAGTACCAAAGGATAATTTTTATCGTAGATTAAATCAGGCGCTGGACTTACATTTTTTGTATGATAAGACTGCAAAATACTACAGAAATGAAGAGCGGTAGAACATAAATTTCATGTTGTTTACAGATCTTAAATATAAAGAGTAGAAAAGGAACATTAAAAGACCTTTATTTAACCAAGCGAAGTGACTGCAAAGGCTGTCCCCTCAAAGCTGCATGTATTGGCAAGCAACATGAGAAGAAAATGATGATTACTGCCTACAGAGAACACTACGAGCGCAATAATAAAAGAATAAAGAAAAGACCAACACACAAGACAGAAAGAATGAAAACGGTAGAACCTGTATTTGGAACACTCACGAACTTTTCAAGAATGTGCAAAGTCAATACCCGTGGCATACCATACATTAAGCCTACAAATGCATGCTCATGGCAGGAGCAGTATTCAGCCTTAAAAAGCTACTAAAATATGGAAGATAACCGCTAAAAAACATGGCAAAAGCAATGCAAAAGGAGTAAAAAGGTAAAGAAACACTTGCGCATATATTAAATCAGCTAATAGACGTAGAATCAAACATTTTATGCCACTCAAATAACTTCAAAACTTCCCCAATTTAAAAAAAACGCAAAGAACAAAACCGCTTAGAAAGGTTTACAATAAGTCAGTTTCATAGAAAAGTTAAACTATTTTGATGATAGAGGGAGTTGTGCATCAGCTACCAATGTTGTAGCCAGTTATTTTTCACTTTCCAATTGTTCTAAAATATATTTCAAAGAGGCATTTTCATCTTTGATGTACTGTTCAAATGTTGGAATTACCTCGTATTTAGGTTTTACTCCACTTCCAAAGGGCAGTTTTGGCTTTACGTTCATTACAAATTGTAAGGCAGGAATGTCTATTTTTATTTTTGAATTTGGCAAAACTAATTCTTGACTATAACCACTTGTGTTGCCTAAATATCCACCACCTGTTTCTTGCCCTACAAAAGTGGCTAAGTCCTTCGTGAACATCATATTACTAAACTCACTTCCTCCTGAATAGGTAACAGGACTTATAATTACATAAATCTTTCCTTTGAATTTATATTTTGGTTCTTTTTTATAAGCCATTAACCCAAATCCAATCCATTCTTTTCTTTCATACGATTTATCCTTCATTTTCTTATTTGCAAATACTCTCTCTAACAATCCAAAAGTTTTTAACTTAATTGGCTTGTCAACACCATTGTCCAAAACGGCTCTCTGCGTTTTAGCTTTAACCTTTAAGTACTTTTGATAATTTTCTCCAAGATAAGAATAGAGTATTCCCTCATTTCCTTCAGTTCCACCTCCATTTTCGCTTACATCAATTATAAGGGTTTGGATGTTGCGTTCTTTAATACGTTTGAAACTATTGCTTAAAAAGGTTTTGAGATTGTCCTCTTTTGATTCCTCTTTAATATCGGAATTAGAGAACGAATGAATGCCTAAGTAGGCTGTCGAGTCATTTAAAAACTCAAACTCTAACAAATCTTTTTCTTTATCGTCTTTTCCGTCTTTGTACCTTGATTTTAAGTTTTTATTTATGGTTTTAATGCTCTGAGATTTAATAACTAAAATCTCTTTTACATCCTTAAATTTGATTTTAAATTGGCTTAGTTGTCCATAAAAATAGAAGTAGTATTTGGAAAAATTAAAGCCTTCTAAATCACTATATTTTACAGTTTTAATAAAACCATCAGAAGCAAAGAGGTTACCAATTTTTTCTACAATTTCAGTTGGTTTTTCTCCATTTATGGACTCAATGATTTTGCCTTCTAAATCTATACTTTCATGGTCTGAACCGTTCTTTACGCAATAAAGTTGTTTGCCTAAAAAAACAACAGTAATCGGCAAAAAACATACTTCTGAATTCAACTTTTCGCTTACTGATTCTGGTAAATAAATATTAGTATGGTCTTCTCTTGATAAAGCGACCAAAGGTGCTATGATTTTGTTGAATTCGAGAATAGTCAAGTCAGAACCAATTTCCCTTTTTGCCATTTCAAACGCAATATCTACGCTGTCCTTAGGCGTATACCAATACATTCCTGTATGGAATTTGTCTAAACCTTGGTACAATAAATCAAGGTCATTCAATAATTTTTCCTTTTCTATTTTTGGAAAGACTCCAAAATCTTGTGAGTATAAAAATTGAACTGATAATAAAATGATTGATATAGCTATAAAAGTTCTTTTCATTCGATTTAGTTGGTCATAATTGTGTCCAACGGCAGTCTGTCTCATAACCACCTATTGAATGC
>JBPCUN010000103.1:0-2734 GCA_051011115.1 Weeksellaceae bacterium | reverse complement strand
GGGGGGGGGGGAATAGTTTTGGCAGAACAGTTCCAACTTAACCACTGGAATATCTGTTACGTGAAAATCCAGCGACGGTCTTGCGCATTTTGACTTGAATGCGCCTGTACCTTCTGCTTGTGAAAGGGTCATACTTTCAAATCCATTATCTGATAGTGCTTCAATGACTCTCTGGATTCGGTTCGGTTTTATAAATGCTTTTATTTCTTTCATATTATGAATTTTTAAATTTTTAATCGATTTTGAACCGAGCCTGTTTTCTAATTTTTAACTAACTAATTAAGACGATAAACAAACTCGGAGTCAAAACCTTTTATTTTTCTTGAATTAATGTCCGTGCTCCAATTCGCCCTTAACCATTTCCGAAGATAGGTTATAAGCTCCTTTGATGACCACTTTGGCATCCGTTGAAACTTCGGCAGGAAGATTGACTTCAACAAAGCCCAAATCAGTTAGTCCAACCGTTACGGGTACCATTTTAAATTTCATTTTGTTCGCTTCCATTGCTTCATCTTCATCCAAAATAAAAATAAAGGATTGCTCGCCTTCTTTTATAATGGCAGCTTCCGGTACGGCAAAACCTTTTTTCTCGCCCTGCACTATGCGTCCTTCCACGTACATACCCGGCAACAGGTTTTTATCCTTGTTCTCAATATCTGCCAAAACTTCCAATGCTTTTGGGTCAGTATTGAAGGTTTTGCCAACAGACCTAACGGTTGCCTTAAGCAGTTCATCTGGACGAGAAGCCGTTGAAAAATATATCTGTTGCCCTTTCTTGATTTGCTTTATGTCCTTCTCATATACTTTAAAGTTTACATAAATCTTTGAATTATCGCTTATTGAGAACATTTTGGATTGTTGTGCCACATAATCGCCCAGACTAATCATTACTTCATCCACATAGCCACTTATGGGCGTGATAATGGGAACTGCGGAATATATTTGGCCTTCAGCCACCTTGTCCGGGTTGATGCCCAACAATCTCAATTGGGACCGCAAACCATTGACACTGGATGTTGTGGAACGAAATTTTGACTGTGCCATCTGAAATTCCTTGCCAGAAGAAACACCTTTGTCATAAAGGATCTGCTTGCGCTCAAAATCCTGTTTCAAAAAGACCAGTTCGTCATTTTTTTCCTGATAATCCTGTTGCATTGCAATGATATCTGGATGCTCAATATACGCAAGCACCTGTCCTTTGCTTACATTATCTCCTGGCACAACTTTTATGGAACTCACATTTCCACCAACAAACGGACTGATGTTCGCCTTGTCCTGTGGGTAAAGTTCCAGCGTTCCTGTTACCTTAATGTTGTTCCCTAAATTTCGTTCCTCCAGAGGTTTCATTTCCAAACCGATGGTTTCGGCCTGTTGCTTTGTAAGTTCTACAACGCCTTCTTCCTCACTATGGCCTCCTTCTTCTTCGTCGTGACCTTCTTCGCCGTGTGCATCTTCGCCACCTGCTTCGGTTTGTGATACGCCTTCAGCTTCGTTATGCCCAAGTTCAGATTTTTGGCCATCGTTACAACTCATAAACATAAGTGCAAATAATACGGTACTTACTAATAGTATATTCTTCATTTTTCTTCTTTTTATATTATAGATTACCCAACTGATATTGTACCTCAATAGATTGTTGGTTGTATTGATTGATGTATTCCAAATGTGTTTGCTTTATCCTGATGGCACTGTTAAGGATGGTTATATAGTTCACATAATCTATTTCGCCTTCCTTGGATGCCAGTTCTGCGGTTGTTATTTGTTCTTCCGCCAAAAGCAATGCGCCTTCTTCATAATACTGCAATATTTTCCGTGTTTTTTCAAGGGATTTGAACAATTGCGACACCCTACTTTCAGTGGTTGCCTTTTGCTCCAAATATTGATTCTCTGCGACCATTGCATCTGCCTTGGCTGCCTTTACCCTTGATTTCTGCGGAAAAAACCACAACGGAATACTGATACCTGCCTGATAGGTATTAAAGCCTGAAACATCATCCACAACTTGCCGTCCGAACGATAAATTAAATTTCGGTAGGAATTGGGATTTTTCAACGCCCACATTTGCTTTACTTACTTCGGCGTTCTGCAACGCATATTGCAACATTGGGTTGTTTGCCACCGAGGTTGAATCCAACGTTGCCATAAAATCCAATGGCTCGTAAAAACCATCAACTGTTTCGATGGTTTCATCCGTTCCCAAATATTGTTTTAAGGCACGTTTGGCAATTTCAATATCGTCATAGGCTTGTTGCCTTAACACTTGAATCTGTTGAAACTCTGAAGAGGCTGAAATAAATTCCAACTTACCAGTTTCCCCCGTGTCATACCGAAGTTGGGCAGCAGTCTTGAAATTGGCATAAATACTGTCCAATTGGTCTGCAAAACGCAACTGTGCCTTGTAATAATTAATTTGGTCATAGGCTTGCATCACATTGCGCACCAATTGTTGTTCACTGGCCACATAAAACTTTTCTCCCAAGGCAATACGCTCTTTGTAAAACTTGGATTTTGAAAATCCGGAAAGCAAATCTATGTTGCCCTGTTGCACACCAATGGTTGTCTGTACCCCGGGAAGATTATTTCCATATTCTTCCTTTCCCGTAAAAACTTGGGTGCTACCAAGGTCAAAACTGGTGCCTTTCATAGCCTTTTCCCTTTCAATAAACGCTTCACTTTCCTTAAGCGATGGGTAATTCTGTTTAGCCATTGCAATGGCTTCATCTACCGTCAAGGT
>JBPCUN010000102.1:0-34912 GCA_051011115.1 Weeksellaceae bacterium | reverse complement strand
ATCCAGTGGAGATTCCAGGAGTTTCTGTAACTAATTTCATCAGAACTGCGATCAACGAAACTAGAAAGGCACAAGGTTTAGATGAAATGCCAGCTGGCGAAATGTTGAAGACTATTCGTGAGAAGGCCGCCATGCTAGGTATTCGCAAAGATTTCTTGTCTCGTTCTTTAAATGAAGGTTTCTCTGGGGGAGAGAAGAAAAGGAATGAGATATTCCAGATGATGATGCTAGATCCTAAATTAGCCATTTTAGATGAGACAGATAGTGGATTGGATATCGATGCATTAAAGGTTGTAGCGGATGGTGTAAATAAATTCCGTAACGAGAATAATGCTGTTCTATTGATTACACACTATCAGAGGCTTTTAGATTATATTGTTCCAGATTTTGTACATGTACTTTCTGATGGTAAAATCATAAAATCTGGAGATAAGAGTCTAGCACTAGAATTAGAAGCAAAAGGATACGACTGGCTAAAAGAAGAGGCATAGAATGAAGGATTTAAAAGAAAAATTAATTTCAGAACATATCATTTTTGATAAGCGTAGCAAGGAGCACACCCTGATGGAAAAAATGAGGGATGAGGCCTTAGCTACGTTTGAGGCAAAGGGTTTCCCTACAACTAAAAATGAAGAATGGAAGTATACTTCTTTAAGAAGTGTATTGGCACAAGATTTTGTGATTGGAGCAAAGGGAGACGATGATGATTTATCTTATAGTCAACTAAAGAAATATATGGTGCATAACATTGATAGCTACAAGATTGTATTTATCAATGGAATTTTTAGTAGTCATTTTTCTACAACTACGCATGATGAGGCTGATGTTTGTGTATTGTCTAGTGCAATGCGCCAAGGTAAATATCAAACCGTACTAGAAAACTTTTACAATAAAATTGTAAAAGGTGAGGAGGAAATGGTTGCACTAAATACAGCATACACGAAGGACGGAGCGTATATTCACATTCAAGATAATGTGGTTTTATCTCAACCCATTCAAATTTTGTATTTCTATACCGGCGATGCAGTGCAATTTGCTAACCCTAGAAACCTAGTTGTTTTAGGTAATAATGCACAAGCTCAAATTATTGAAAGACATCAAACCTTAAATGGTAAAGCCAATTTTGTAAATGCAGTAACAGAGATTTATGTTGGGAATAATTCACATCTAGATTATTACAAAGTACAAGATGATGATTTAGAGGCATCTTTAGTAGATTCTACTTTTGTAGAGCAAGAAAGAGACTCAGTTGCCAGTATTCAAACATTCTCTACGGGTGGTAAATTAACTAGAAATGGACTCAATTTTGTTCAAAAAGGAGAAAATTGTAATTCTGTGATGAATGGAATCACACTAGGTAGTGGAGATCAATTGATAGATCATCATACTTTTATGGAACATATATTCCCTAATTGTGAGAGTCATGAGTTGTATAGAACCATTCTTGATGGGCGTGCTAAGGGTATCTTTAACGGGAAAGTTTTGGTAGATGCAGATGCACAGAAGATTGATGCTTTTCAACAAAACAACAATGTATTGTTATCCTCTGATGCTTATGTTTTTAGTAAGCCACAATTAGAGATTTTTGCGGATGATGTGAAATGTTCTCACGGTTGTACCATCGGGCAATTAGATCACGATGCTATGTTTTACCTTAAATCAAGAGGGATACCTACCAAAGAAGCTAAGGCTTTGTTATTGTACGCATTTATGGCAGATGTTACGGAATCAATCAAAATACCAGAATTAAAAGCAAATATTACAGAAATTATCACCAGTAAATTAGGTGTTAAGTTAGATTTCTAAACACCTATTATAATTTTAGGTAAATTATATAAGTTGCTATACATTTGGTGTGTATAGCAACTTTAATCATTCAATAAGTTAAATTTTATGGACTCTATTCGTTCTCAGTTCCCTATTTTGAATAGAAAAGTTAATGGAAAACCATTAATCTATCTAGATAATGCAGCCACTTCTCAAAAACCAAAAAGAGTCATAGAAGCTATCACAGATTATTATGAAAATTTAAATGCAAATGTCCACAGAGGGATTCATACCCTGAGCCAAGAAGCGACTACAGTTATGGAAGAGGCAAGGGTAAAGGTTCAGAATTTCATTAATGCAGCACATGCGCATGAAGTTATTTTCACCTATGGTACTACAGATTCCATCAATCTAATCACTAGAGGTTTAGAGGGTATTTTAACGGCAAATGATGAGGTTTTAATCTCTGAACTAGATCATCACTCCAACATTGTGCCATGGCAAATGTTATGTGAATCAAGTGGTGCAACTTTAAGATACATACCGTTGTTATCTAATGGAACGCTAGATATAGATTCATTGGAGGATTTACTTTCAGATCAAACAAAGATTGTTGCTATAAATCATGTATCTAATGCTTTAGGTGTTATAAATCCGGTAGAAGATATTATTAGGAAAGCTCACGCAAAAGGAGCTTGGGTGATGCTAGATGGTGCGCAGTCGATACCCCATATGCCTATAGATGTACAAGCTTTGGATGCAGATTTCTATGTTTTTTCTGGTCATAAAATGTACGCCCCTACGGGAACAGGAATTTTATATGGTAAACAAGAAGTTTTAAATCAATTAAACCCATACCGCGGAGGTGGAGAGATGATTGATGTAGTAACGATGGAGAAAACAACTTACGCTGGATTGCCCTTTAAATTTGAAGCTGGCACACCGAATATCTGTGGAAATATTGCCTTAGGTGCAGCGGTAGATTTTATGCAAGAAATTGGAATGAATAAGATTGCAGCACATGAAAAAGAATTGCTTTCTTACACATTAGAGAAATTAGCAGCTTTAGAAGGAATTGAAATCTACGCGAAAGATGCACCGAGATCTGGGGCAATTTCATTTAATATTAACAAGCCTGGTGTTCATTCATCTGATGTAGGGATGATTCTAGATAAAATGGGCATTGCTGTAAGGACAGGTCACCATTGTTGTCAACCTATTATGAGTAAATTGGATATTCCTGGTACCGTAAGAGCTAGTTTTGCGGTTTATAATACCAAAGAGGAAGTGGATGAGTTGATCAAAGGAATTCAATTAGCTTTAAATATGCTTAGTTAAATTCATTATTTAAATTTTTTTTTAACGTAAATACCAAATCGGTTTAATTTTTGGGAAATATTCAATCATGATAGCATTCTTTAAACATCGAGCGGTTATATGGGCCTTAATCTTTTTCTTGGTTGCAGACGTCGCTTACATCATATATAATATTCAAGAAAATCAAGATACTACTTTATTGATGGGAGCAATCCTATTTCTTGGGTTGTTATTAGGAGCCTTGATTGTGAGTATTATTAAAAAAGACCAAAAAGCTGCAGAACCTCGAGTGATTAAAGAAACTAGTCATACGGTGATGGAAAGCATGCAACGGGTTTTCAAAATTGTAACATCTGAAGGTCACTTTAATGAAATCTATGATTATAGAGACACTTCAAAACTCTTGAAATTTATACCTACTACCAAAAAAGCTTTGGTAATCATTAAAGGAAAAGTGCAAATTGGATATGATTTTGCTAAAGCTAAATGGGAATTTGATGAAGAAAATCAAAAAGTAACCTTGATTGAATTTCCAGAACCAGAGTTATTATCGATAGAAACGGATTATGAATATTATAATATAGAAGAACAATTCTATAACCTGTTTAGTAAAGAAGACTTAGGAAGAATTCAAAAAGAAGGAAAAGAGCAAATGAAAATTGCTGCCATGAAAAGTCATTTACCAGAAACCGCAGCCGAACAAATAGAATTAGTTCTTCGGGAATTATTGGCTGCTAGAAATTGGAAGTTGGAAAATACCCATTTAATCAAAGAAAGTGCAAAGCGTCTCGAGAATAAAACCATTTAGAGTTTCGTGTAAGGATATCATTCCAATTAGATTAATTATTTGTGGGGATTAAAAGGCTCTATATGAATTAAAATGTCTAAAATATCTGGATAAGTTTCTATCAATTTTTCTTTTACTTTATGGGAGATATCATGTCCAGCTTTCACAGTGATATCAGCATTCACTAGTAAATGTAGATCCACTAAGTACTGCATTCCTTGTTTGCGTACAAAACATTTCTCTGTTCCCCGAACACCTGGTACTTCACAAGAGGTTTTTCTAATATTTTCTATAAATTCATCATGAATATGTTCATCTAATATTTCACCTAATGCAGGTCTGAATATTAAATAGGCATTGTATAATATGACAGCACAAGCAACCAGAGCTGCCCAATCATCGGCAGACGCCCAACCTTCTCCCATTATCAATGCGACGGCAATACCAATGAATGCAGCGAGAGATGTAATCGCATCAGATCTATGATGCCATGCATCCGCTTCAATCATGGTACTGTTGGCTTCTTTTCCTTTTTTAGAGATTATTCTGTAAAATATTTCTTTAGATAAAATTATTCCAGCCAATATATATAATGTGAAAGCTTTAGGAGGTTTATGTGGATGTAAAATATTTTGTATACTCTCATAACCTATGTAACAGGTAGCCACAATCAAGAATAGAACGATAATGAAAGTCATCAAAGGCTCTATCTTCCCATGCCCATAGGGATGATCATCATCGGGAGGCTTTACCGCAAAATTAAGACCTATCAAGGCGATGGAGGATGATACTACATCGGTAAGTGATTCTATAGCATCTGCAACCAACGCAAATGAATTTCCGAAAAAACCAGCAAGTCCCTTTATAACCGCTAAACACAAGTTACCTAATATACTAAAGATAATGGCTTTCTTTGCAGTTTGATAATTATTAGAAAGCTCATTCTCCAAAGCCATATTATAATAGTTTATGCAAAACTAAATAAAATCTTTATTTTTACTCTTGATATGAAGCTAAGTTTTCAAAATGATAGATTAGAAGCTGGTTGTGACGAAGCGGGGCGTGGTTGTTTAGCTGGACCCGTAGTGGCTGCATCTGTGATTCTAACACATGATTTTGATCCAGGCGAATTAAACGATTCTAAAAAGTTATCTGCTAAAAAAAGAGATGAACTTAGAATCAGAATAGAAAATGAAGCAGTGTGTTATGGGATTGGATTTGTACATCCAGAAGAAATTGATAGAATTAACATTTTGAATGCTAGCTTTCTAGCTATGCATAAGGCTTTAGAAAACATGCGTCTTACTCCTGATTTTATTGCAGTAGACGGAAATCGATTTACTCCTTTTAAGAATATTCCGCACCAATGTTGTGTTAAAGGTGATGCTGAATATCTGAATATTGCAGCAGCTTCTATCCTTGCAAAGACTTATAGAGATGAGTATATGTTGAAGTTGCATCAAGAGTTACCTTACTACGATTGGGATAAAAATAAAGGATATCCAACTAAAGCACATAGAGAGGGAATTAGAAATCATGGCCCATCATCCTATCACAGAAAAAGCTTCACGCTCTTGCCTCCACAATTAAAGTTAGAAATTTAAGTGTTTACTCAGTCTTCTTTCGCCACTCTCACGGCCTCAGGGACTAAAATTGTATAATCACCTCCGTTTCTAATCACATCTCTCACAATACTAGAGCTAATAAAACTTTTACCAGACGAAGTAAGTAAAAAGACCGTTTCCACTTGACGATTGGTCATGGCACGGTTGGTGTGCGCAATCGCTTTTTCAAACTCAAAATCCGCTGGATTTCTAAGACCTCTTAAGATAAATCTAGCACCTCTTTCTAATACGTAATCTACTGTAAGCCCTTGGTAGGTGTCGATTTCTACTTGATCAAACGCAGCAAAAGTCTCTTCTAAAAACTGTTTGCGTTGCTCCATGCTAAACATGTAACTTTTTTGTGCATTTTGGCCAATAGCTACAATGATTTTATCAAAAAGGGGTAAAGCACGTTCAATAATATCTAAATGACCAAGGGTTATAGGATCAAACGATCCTGGGAATACGGCAATTCTTTCCATGAAATATATTTAATTTGAAGCTAAAAGGGATTATTGTTCCTTATCCTTAGCACGCCAAGTTTTTAGTAGTAATTTATAGCAATGATTTTCACCATCAGAGATTTCTTCATCTGCACGAATTAAATCCTGAGCAAAGTGTTTAAATTCTTCTCTTTCATTTTCATTAGAATCATCGTAATAATCTTTAGCTTTCTGAATAAAATGGTCATCAGCATTCGATTCATTTAGCATGATAATTTCATCTAATTCATCATCTAAGTTCAATCTTAATAAAGCTTCTGACGAAAGATATTCTCTAATCACTAAATCTGCTTTTGCATCAATTTCTCCTTCTACTGTTGCGATCATATTCAATAAATTATATCCAGCAATAATTTTATTTGACTTCTTCATAATTCTATTTTTTCTCTTTCTATCTAAATTTAAGGAGAAACTGTTAAACAGTAAACATTCAAATTTAAAAACAAAGTAATCTATTTTAATTCTAAAATAATCCCATTGTCATATGATAATTTGATAGGGTGAAAACCTATAAATGATGAAAACTCAATTATAGTTGAGCGTTTAAATTTTCCCATTCCTCCATTTTCTGCTCTAGTTTTATTTTTAATTTTTCATAGTTTTCTAAATCTTCTTCTGTAGGATTTTCCTCTAAGAAAGATTTCTCCATATCGTCCATATCCTTCTCAATCTTGGTGATATCAGACTCTATATTACTGATTTTATTCTTCAGTTTTTTAACTTCCTTACTTTCCTCGAAATCATTAGAAGTATTCGCCGTAGTTTTAGTTTCTACCACTTTGTCTACCTTTTCGATATCACGCATACTTTCTGCCTTGCGGTAGGTTAAGTATTCATCAATACCCCCTAAGAATTCTTTTACTTCGCCATCTTTAAACTCAATGATTTTATCTGCCAAACCTTTCAGGAATTCTCTATCATGCGAAACCAGAATTAAAGTTCCCTCATAATTATTCAAAGCATTTTTCAAGATTTCTTTGGATTGAATATCCAAGTGGTTGGTTGGCTCATCCATAATCAGCACATTAGACGGATGTAAAAGTAATTTTGCCAAAGCTAATCGGTTTCTTTCCCCACCAGAGAGTACCTTTACTTTCTTTTCTGCAGCTTCACCGCTAAACAAAAAAGCTCCTAAAATATCCCGAACTCTAGGTCTGGTTTTTTCATTCGCTGCATGTTCAGCCTCTTCTAAAACCGTACGGGTATCCACTAAAACATGATGCTGATTTTGAGCAAAATACCCAACCTCTACATTATGACCATGGGTGATTTTACCATCATAATCCAATTCACCAACGATGCAACGAGCAAGCGTTGTTTTACCTTGACCATTTTGTCCGACAAAAGCGATTTTTTCTCCACGGACTACATGTAAATCTACGTCAGAGAAAATCGTTTTATTTCCAAATGATTTAGAAACATCTTCCAATTCAAACACCACCTTCCCAGATCGTTGAGATGGCTCAAACTTAATGTTCATAGAATGCACATCTTCATTGTCAATTTCAATCACATCCATGCGGTTCAGTTTTTTCTGAAGTGATTTCGCTGTAGATGCTTTAGACGCTTTTGCACGGAATTTATTGATTAAATCCTCGGTATGTTTAATGTAATTCTCTTGATTCTTCTGTGCTTGTTCCAATTTCTCACGACGCTCTTCTCTCAATTTGATATATTTAGAGTAATTGGCCTTATAGTCATGCACTTGTTTATTAGAAATCTCAAGCGTTCTATTGGTGATATTATCTAGGAACAACACATCATGCGAAACCAACACCACAGAACCCAAATACCCCTTTAGGAAATCCTCTAACCACATAATAGAATCAATATCCAAGTGGTTGGTAGGCTCATCCAAAAGCATAATATCATGATGTTTTAATAGCAATTTAGCCAGTTCTACACGCATACGCCAACCCCCAGAAAATTCATCCGTAAGCCTTGTAAAGTCAGTTTCTTTAAAACCTAAACCTTTCAAAACCTTTTCCATGTCGGCATCCTTATTATACCCACCAAGCATGGTAAATCGTTCGGTCAAGTGACTAATTTCTTCAATTAAAGCACTATACTCATCACTTTCGTAATCGGTCCTTGTGGTCAATAAATCATTTACTTCCTCCATTCTTTTTTGAATGGCATTCAGTTGCTCATAAGCTTGAGAAGTCTCCTCCCAAATCGTACGACCCTCTACAAAATCAATGTCTTGTGATAGATATCCCACACTCACTTCCCCTTCATGCACCACCTCTCCCTCAGACGGAGTTTGTTGCTTGGCTAAAATCTTAAGCAAAGTAGATTTCCCTGCTCCATTTTTTCCGGCTAACCCAATGCGGTCACCCTTGTTGATTCTAAACGATACATTATCGAATAAATAATTTCCTGCGAAATGAACGCCTAATTTCTGAACTTGTAACATTTTGCAAATATAACTTAAAACCCAAGAATGGAAAGCAATAAGTAACAATCGTTTAAGTAAATTGCAAGAAGCATAATTTATTTATTTTCTCGTGTTGCATCGCTGATACATTGGGTAACTTTTCATATGAAGAGGTAATTATGGCGAAATGCGGCTTCGTAGGAATATAAATATTAGAAATTTTTATCTCTGCTCGACTTTGACCAAAAATGCATTTTCTAAAGTCTGGTCACGGGTAGCTGGATTTAGAAATTTCCACTTAAGACGAGTGATTCTATAATGGTTGGTTTGAAAGACCTTGGTAACTTTATAGTCACTTCCAAATAAAGATTGCGGATCTTCTTTATATACGATTCCATAAATAGGAGTTTGTAAATCTTTGATGTTTTTTGGTTCAACAGTACGAATGGTTCGGTTTAATTTCCAATCAGTTGCCCAAGTGTGTTTTTTACTCAAATTATAAACTCGCTTTTGTGGAATATCATGTTCTAAAATATAATCACCGATTTGATGATTTGCTTGATATTGAATTAAGGAAGGGTAAAACGTAGTATTCAAATATATAGCGCTAATCAATATAAATCCAGCAGCAGCCAAAATAGGTTTTTCTAAACGAGTAGCTTTTAGCCAAAAATAAATCCCTATAGCTAAAGCAACGATTAAAACAACAATGATGATTATATGTTCAATGGGGAAACAATAAAGTAAAATTCCGCCAAGTACAAATCCGATTCCTACAATAAAATATTGGGTGTAAGTGTATAGCTTTTTTAAATGAATTGAACTTTTAGTATAAATATCTAAAAAACCACCTGCTGTGAATATAGCGGCAAACGGTAAAACGATATTTAAATAATGAGGAAGTTTAAAGGAAGAGAAATTCATTCCAATAATAAAAGTTAGAACTGTAGCTGCGGTAATCAATTCAGTGTGGTTATTCTTTTTAATCCATGCTTTTCCTTGTATGTATGTCGTGTAATAAAACCATAATCCCCATGGAAGCATAGCCCATAAAAGGGTATGAAAGAAAAAAGCATAATCATTGGAACTAGCAGTTCCAAAATCTTCACCCTTAAACCGCCCTGTACTTTGCCCATAGGTAATAAATTCTATGCCTTCCCACCCAAATTGATGATAATAAGCATAGAACATGGGAAGTGAACCTAAAATGAAAAATGCAATCCCAATAAGCAATTTATAATTGAAAAGTTTTTTCCATAGATTTAAAAATGTAACAGCATAGAATAGAAAAAGTCCAATAATTGCCACTGCCAACATGCCTTTGGTGGCATAGGCGAACGCTGTAAATAATCCTCCTAAAATTGCCCCATTCAAGGATGAGGTTTTTAAAAATCGAAACCATTGCCATGAGGCTAGAATGGTGAAAGCAGCTAGTACAGCATCAGTTCTCACATCATGCAGGCTAAGTATAATGGCAAATGAGGATAAGAAAATCAAAGCAGCTAATGGTCCGACTTCTTTGTTTTTATAAAGTAAATTCGCTAATTGCTTTAATCCATAGGCACCGAACAATGTAAGTAAGATAGCGGGTAATCTATAGGCCCAAACATGAAATCCGAAAATTTTAAAACTTAAAGCTGAAAGCCAAAAGTGCATATGAGGTTTATCTAGGTAGGGGTTTTCACCTTTAAATATGTTGAGAAAATCAGAGTCTCTCGCCATACGCATGGCCATGGTAGCATGTTGTGCACTGTCGTTTTCCATGAGAGGAATAAACAAACCACAGCCTAGAACGATAGCTAATAAAGCGTATAGATAGAAATATATTTTCTTTGAAATCAATTACTTTGTGATTTTAGGCGAATTAACCCTTTCGTGAGCTATTTCCTCATCTTTTTCATAGGCGCTAATGATTTCTCTTACAATTTTATGTCTTACCACATCTTTTCCGTCAAGTTTGATAAATGCAATATCCTTTACATCCTTTAATATATGCATTGCTTCCTTTAAACCAGATTTCTGCCTTAGTGGTAAATCAACTTGGCCAGGATCTCCAGTAATGATGAATTTAGCTCTTTTACCCATTCTCGTTAAGAACATTTTCATTTGAGAATGCGTAGTGTTTTGCGCTTCATCCAAGATTACAAAAGCATTATCCAATGTTCTACCACGCATAAAGGCTAATGGTGCAACTTCAATCACGCCTCTTTCTACATAATTCTCTAATTTTTCATAATGAATCATGTCGCGCAAGGCATCATATAATGGTTGTAAGTATGGATCTAATTTCTCCTTTAAATCTCCTGGTAAAAAACCTAAACTTTCTCCAGCTTCTACAGCGGGCCTGGTAAGTACAATTCTTTTTACCTCTTTATTTTTTAAAGCTCTCACGGCTAAAGCTACACTGGTGTATGTTTTACCGGTACCAGCAGGGCCAGTAGCAAAAACCATGTCATGGTTGTTGACAGCGTCCACCAAGCTTCTTTGATTTGGGGTCAGCGCTTTCACCATAACACCTCCAACACCGTGTACTAAAATTTCGTCTTGTGGATTCATTTTTTCTTTGGGTGCGCCACCTAGTAAAATTTGTTCTAAATCTGTTTCATTCAAACGATTGTAGTGTGCTATATGTGCTACAATTTCTTCAATTTTAGACTCAAATTCCTCTAGTATTTCTTTGTTACCTTTGGCAGAAACATACCTACCTCGGGCTCCAATTTTAAGTTTTGGATAGTGTGCTTTGATGAAATCAAGATTTTTGTTGTGACTGCCATAAAAATCTTGAACGTTTATCTCTTTTAACTCAATAACTATTTCGTGCAAATGTTAATTTTTTATATGATATAGGAACAAAAATAAGCAATATATTTGTAGAATATTACATATGGCAATAATTACTTTAACAACAGATTTTGGAATAGGTGACTATATGGTGGCTGGGGTAAAGGGTGCCATATTAAAAGAGTTACCAGATATTCAAATTGTAGATATATCACATGAGATAGAGCCTTTTAATCTAGGAGAAGCTGCCTATGTGATTAAAAACGTCTATCCAGATTTTCCAGAGAATTCTATTCATATCATTGGCGTAGATGCTTTGCCCAACGAGGTCACAAGGTTATTAGCAGCAAAGATTGATGAGCATTATTTTATTTGTGCAGATAATGGGATTTTATCTTTAATTCTAGCAGAGCTTAAACCAGAAGAGTTGGTAGAGATTACTTTAGGTAGATACAATGCGTACAGTAACTTCCCTACTAGAGAGATATTTGTACCTGTAGCTTGTCATATCGCTAGAGGTGGTTTATTAGAAATTATAGGACATAAAACCAATACTTATAAACAACTCAACTTTCTAAAACCTCAACTGAAAGAAAATAAATTGCTTATGGGAACTGTAATCTATATTGATCATTTTGGCAATGTAATTACTAATATTAGTCGCAAGCAATTTGAGGATGTAGGGAAGGGTAGAGCATTTGAAGTAGCTGTACGGAATTTTAAATTTACTAAAATCTTAGAAAGATACAGCGAAGTTGTAGATGATTTCAACAAGGAAGTTAATAGTCATGGGGAGAAGATGGTGCTATTCAATTCAGCAGGATTTTTAGAAATTGCGATTTATAAATCAAATCCTAAAACTGTGGGTGGAGCTAGCTCTCTTCTCGGGTTAAAGATAGGAGATAACATAAGTGTAGAATTTAAATAATATGGATTATTCAATTTTTAAGGCTATTCATATCATCTTTGTGGTGAGTTATTTTGCAGGATTATTCTATATCGTGCGTTTATTCATTTATCATACAGAAGCTTTAGAAGGGCCTGAACCAGAGAAGACAATCTTGCACAAGCAATATATGTTTATGGAAGAACGTCTTTGGAATATTATCACGGTTCCTGCCTTTTTAATCATGATTATGAGTGGTCTCTACTTGTTGTATGCAACCAATTGGGCTTTTATGACACAAGGATGGATGCATGTTAAATTATTCTTTGTCTTAATCTTAATAGGATATCATTATTGGTGTTGGAGAACGATAAAAAATCTTCAAAAATCTAAAACTTCTATGAAATCAGTTCAATTGCGCATGATAAATGAGGTTGCAACATTGATTTTATTTGCAGTAGTGTTCGCAGTGGTTTTAAAACAAACCTTTATCGCTAATTGGTATTGGGCTTTAATTTCATTTGTGGCCATGGGGGTACTTATTATGCTTGTTGTAAAAGTGGTAAATCGCAACAAAGCTTAAATTTCAATCCTAAAGTTCTAAACAATAAATCAAGATCAAATTAGTTTATAACCTATGTTCACAATCTTAAAGAAAGAACTTAAAAGTTACTTTGGAACTCCTACGGCTTATTTAGTGGCAGGTATATTTTTACTGATTAATACTTTGTTTTTATGGTTCTTTGATAATGAATATAATGTATTTAATTTAGGAGAAGCAACTTTAAATACCTTCTATTTCATAGCTCCTTGGGTTTTTTTGCTATTGATTCCAGCTTTAACGATGCGTCAATTTGCAGAAGAAAAACAATTAGGAACATTAGACTGGCTATTCACACAACCTCTCAAGGTTGGAGAAGTGGTATGGGGTAAATATGTTTCTGTATTGGTTTTAATTCTATTTATGCTCGTACCTACTATAATTTATATTTATACATTAATGCATTTTAGCTTAGATAAGGCAATTGATTTAGGAGCTGTCTTTTCAGGTTATCTGGGATTATTTTTATTAGGTGCTTTATATGCTGCGGTCGGTATTTGTGTTTCTGCCTTTACAAACAATCAAGTAGTAGCCTATGTAGGAAGTGTCTTTGTATGTTTTGTCATATACTATGGTTTTCAAGGTTTAGCTTCCTATAATCTATTAGGTTCTGTGGATTATTATATGCAGCAAATTGGAGCTGAATTTCATTATAATTCTTTTTTGAAGGGTATCATTGACACCAGAGATTTTATATACTTTATCGTTGTGATTATGCTTTCACTTTTAGTTACACAATTTTCTATTCAAAAAATGCTAACTAAATCATGAAAAAAAGTTTATTCATTAGCATCATCGCATGCCTTGTTTTATTATTAGTTTCTCAATGGTTTTATAAACGTTGGGATTTAACAGAAGATAAGCGTTATTCATTTTCTCCTGCAACTGAGCAAATTTTAGACAGCATTAAATCACCTGTGAAAATTCATGTTTTCTTAGACGGTGAATTGACTGGGAATTTTCGGGTATTGCAAAATGAAACCAACTTTTTATTAAATGAATTAAATAGACGTAATCCACAAATTCAATATGAATGGATAGATCCTTTAAAACAAAATTTATCCCTTGACTCTTTATCTCAAATAGGGGTGAATGATATATCTATTCCCACGAATGAAAAAATCTTAAGAGCATTTCCATATGCTACCATCATGACAAAAGGCAAAACAGCCACTATTCCATTATTGTCTAATAAGAAAATGCCTATGGAGCAAAGAGCTCTGGCATCAGTGGACTTATTGGAACGAACTTTTATTCAAGAGATTTATAGGTTAAGTTTTAAGAAGAGAAAACAATTAGGATTGATTGTTCACCATGATGAATTATTACCTAATTATTTGGATGGTTTCTTCCGGGTGGCGGCTAAAGATTATGATATCACGCCTTATACCAGACCGTTACAAGATTCAGTAAAATCTTTGAGACCTTCTGATTTAGATAGTTTACAAAAGTTTGATGCGCTGATTATTGCTAAACCAATCAAACCATTCTCTGATGATGATAAATTGGTTTTAGATCAATATATCATGAATGGTGGTAAAACCTTATGGATGGTAGAGAATGTGGATGCAGAGATGGATTCGCTTTTCCGTTCAGATAAAATTGTTTCTTTTCCGCGAGACAATAATTTAACGGATTTGTTCTTTGCATATGGATTTAGAATCATGCCTGTGATGGTAAAAGATTTGCAGTCTGCTTATATCACTCTAGCCATTGGTGAGACAGGGAATAACACGGCTTATGAACATTTTCCTTGGCCATATTTCCCATTAAGTATTCCGCAAATAGAGCACAATATTACCAAGAAAATTGCGAATCCTTTAAGGTTTGAATTTGCAAATCCCATAGAAATTCTAGAACGAGATTCTTTGAATGTAGAAGTGTTGTTAACCACCTCGCCTAATACGCAATTGCAAAAACCTTTAAGTTATATTGATTTTAGTGAAATTGAAAAAGTGACTCCAGATAATTATCCTGCACAACCGGGCGTTTATCCGCTAGGTATTTTGCTAGAAGGGTATTTTAATTCAGCTTATAAAGGAAGGATTGAATCTAAACAGTTTGCTGGTTTTAAAGAGAAATCTGATTTGAATGAAATGATTGTGATTTCAGACGGAGATTTTGCAAAGAACCATATTTTTCGTGGAGAGCCATTACCTTTAGGAGCAGATAAGTATAGTTTGAGACCCGATATGGCTTCCACACCTTCTGTGATCTATGATAATGCCAATTTCTTGATCAATGCCTTAAATTATTTAACAGGCGATGATGCTATGATTGCATTAAATGAGAAAGAAAGAAGTTTACGCTTATTAGACAAAAACTTGGTAGCACTAGAAAAAAACAAATGGCGCTGGTTAAATTTAATCCTTCCATTAGGTTTTATTTTAATCTTGTCGATTCTGGGTATTTACGCTAGAAAAAAGAGATATCAATAATACTTCTTGAGTATTTGTAACAAATTTTAAATTCTTACGTATAAGTAGATAGTAGCTTATGATAAACAATCCATTTCCATTTTATGGTACATCTTTTGCGGCAATAACACATTGCACGTGAGGGATTTGTATGGGTCTAATTAAAAAAATAGGAAGAAAAGAAATATGCGTCAGTTAAAAATTACAAAACAGGTAACGAACAGGGAAACAGCGTCCTTAGATAAATATTTACAAGAAATTGGTAAAGTAGATTTAATTACCGCAGAAGAAGAAGTAGAGTTAGCACAAAGAATAAAGGCAGGAGACAAAATTGCCTTAGAGAAATTGACTAAAGCTAACTTGCGATTCGTGGTTTCCGTGACAAAACAATATCAAAATCAGGGACTTAGTCTACCTGATTTAATTAATGAAGGGAATTTAGGACTTATTAAAGCAGCCAAACGTTTCGATGAAACAAGGGGTTTTAAATTTATTTCTTATGCGGTATGGTGGATTCGTCAATCTATTTTACAGGCATTGGCAGAACAGTCTAGAATTGTGCGTCTTCCTCTGAATAAGATTGGTTCAATTAATAAGATTAATAAGGCATATGCAGCTTTAGAGCAAGAGCATGAACGGGCGCCATCTGCTGAGGAAATTTCTGATCAATTAGAGATGACAGAAGATGACGTGAAAGAATCTATGAAGAATAGTGGACGACACGTATCAATGGACGCTCCATTGGTAGAAGGTGAAGATTCTAACTTATATGATGTCTTAAAATCAGGGGAATCTCCAAATCCAGATAAGGATTTAATGGTAGAATCCTTAAGAATAGAAATTGAAAGATCATTGCAAACCTTAACCCCTAGAGAGGCAGATTTAATCAGACTTTACTTCGGTTTAAGTGGTAACAATCCTATGACTTTAGAAGAGATAGGAGATACTTTTGATCTTACCAGAGAAAGAGTTCGTCAGATTAAAGAAAAAGCTATCAGAAGATTGAAACATACCTCTAGAAGTAAGATTTTAAAAACTTATTTAGCTAGATAGTGTTTAAAACATAATCAAAGAAAATCCTTGATGTGCTAAACGTCAGGGATTTTTTTATTTTAAGTAAATCAGTATCTTACAAATTATTTAATCGCTATGGCATCAACTTGTATTAATTGTGGAGAGATATTAAATGGACGTGCAGATAAGAAATTCTGTGATAATCATTGTCGAAATCAATATAATAACCAGAAAAATAGTGATGTAAATAATTTAATGCGCAATGTGAACAATGCCCTACGTAAAAACAGAAGAATTCTAGCTTCAACCTTGAAGGAGGGAGAAGAAATGAAAAAAATTCACCGAGATACTTTGACTAAAAAAGGATTTCAATTCAATTTTTTTACAGAAATCTATACCACCCAAAAAGGTAAGGTTTATCATTACGTGTATGATATGGGATACCTGAATCTAGGTGAAGATTGGTATTTAATAGTTCAAAAAATTAAAAATTAAATTAACTCTGATTCGGAAAAAAATCTTCTATAACGTCCAACTCAGTTCTAAATATTTGCATTTTTTCACCAAATAGTTCCTTTCCTTCTTTAATTAATTCTTCTGCATGTATGGTTTTGTATTGCTCTAAATTATCATTGTTTTCTACCACATATTGTATGGTATAATTCGTGGAATCTGGTTGGGTGTGAGAGCTTAAACGAGAAAGTCTAGCACTGATAAAGAGACCAGTATTCAAAACACTGGGTACATGTTTGCGTTTCATCCAATTGAGCCATTGAATTTCAGCAGTTTGCTCAATATTTATAGTTTCATTATATAAAATCATAACTTTGTTTCTTACGAATGTAACAAATCATATTTAAAAATTATATTAATGGAGAAGACATCTTACTTTAAACTACCAGCAGAAGGCCTATATGGTGAGGCTAATTGTAGAGAATTCAAGTGGTATATGGATGAACCTTTAGAGGATGGTGGAACCAATTTGGCGGCTACCCCAATGGATCACCTTTACGCTGCATTAGCGGGTTGTATCGCTATAACTATCAGATTGTATGCACAACGTAAAAACTGGGAAACTGGAGCAATCGATGTAAAAGTATATGAAGTGGAGAATGAAGATGGAGAAAAGATATTGCATAAAGAGATAAATTTCGAGAATCAAAATCTTACAGAAGACCAATTAGAGCGTATTTATAAAATATCTGATGTATGTCCTGTCTCTCGGGTGCTAACTAAAGTGAATACGATTGTTTTAGACCAAGATTAATGAACAAGCACTGGGTACAGCAATTCAATGATTTAGGGAGTCAGAGAAAGCCCTTCTTCTTTGTGATTAATTATGCCACAACACATGCAGATATTTATCCGATAGATGAATTAGAAGGTAACGATATATCATTTCAGTTTCCTTCTATTCAATCTAAAATCCTTTCAAAGCCTGTGAGCAAACCTATTGGTTTAACGAAAGAACGGATTGATTTTGAAATGTATAAAGAGGCATTTGATAAAGTTTTATTTCATTTGGAAAGAGGTGATTCGTATTTAACGAATCTTACTTTTGCTACCCCCATTCATTTAAATATTGGTTTAAATCAGCTTTATCCTTTAGTTCAGGCAAAATATAAAATTAAATTTCGGGAGGATTGGATCTGTTTTTCCCCCGAAACCTTTATTCAAATTCAAAATAACCAAGTGGCTACTTTTCCTATGAAAGGAACCATAGATGCCACGATACCCAATGCGGTTGAAGTTCTAAAGAACGATTTGAAAGAAAAAGCAGAACACAGCACCATTGTAGATTTACTCAGAAATGATTTAAGCATGGTGGCGCAAAATGTTCGCGTACAACGATTGATGTTTTTAGACAAAATCCACACCAACCAAGGTGATATTCTACAAATGAGTTCTGAAATTGTGGGTGATTTACTAGAGGATTGGCATGATGATTTAGGAACTATTTTGAATACGCTATTACCTGCAGGCTCTATCTGTGGAGCTCCAAAACAAAAAACATTAGAAATTATAGCCGAAGCAGAAAATTACGATAGAGGTTATTATACAGGCATTGCTGGATGCTATGATGGTAATTCACTAGACACCTGTGTGTTGATTCGTTTTATTGAACAGACCTCACAAGGATTGGTTTATAAAAGTGGAGGAGGAATCACAGCATTAAGCAAAGTTGAAAAGGAATATGATGAACTAAATCAAAAAATTTATGTGCCAATTTCTTGAATCGATTAAATTACAAGACGGTATCCTTTATCATCTCGATTGGCATCAAAAACGAGTGGATGAAACTTTTCGTGAAAACTTCAAACTTTCAAAAGCTTTAAATCTAAAAGATATCCTTCAAAATCAAGAAATACCTGTAGCTGGTTTATTTAAAGTTCGAATCACTTACAGTTCCACAGATTATAAAGTTGAAATTTCATCTTATCAAGCTAGAAAAATAGAGTCATTTTCGTTGGTAGAAACAGATTATAAATATCCATTTAAGTCTACTAAAAGGGCTTTCTTGAATAAAGCATTGGCCCATGCAACTACCGATGAGGTTATATTTTGTAAAGATGGGTATCTCACCGATAGCACTTATGCCAATGTAGTTTTGTATGATGGAGAAAGTTGGTTTACACCCCAAACTTTCTTACTTAATGGGACCACCAGACAACGTCTATTAAGCGAAAATAAAATTAAAGAGACATCCATTCATAGAGATGATTTGCATCAATTTCAGAAAATTGGATTCATCAATGCATTAAATGATTTAGGAGCGCAAATTATAAATCTAAATGCGCTTTAATCAATTCATATTCATATCCTTTTTGTAGCATATAACGAATTACTTTTTGGTTTTTCTTGTAGGAATCTCTTTCGTTTAAGGTAGCCATTTTCTTTTCAATCAACTTTTGCATGGTCTTATCATAATCTTCTGCATCAATTTCTCCCATCGCTTCTGCGATTAGCCGAGGAGTAATATGCTTGCGTTTTAACTCAATTTTTATTTTAATTCGGCCCCAAGATTTTTGATAGAACTTACCGCGTGCAAAACTTTTGGCAAATCTTTCTTCATTCAAAAAATTTTCACGCATCAAGTATAGCATGATGTCGTCTTCTGCCTCCTGAGCTAAATAAAATTTTTTCATTTTATTTTCCACTTCCAAATGACAACGATCTTGGTAGGCGCAATATGCAGCCAGTTTATCTCTTATTTCTTTAAGCGTATATGATTTTTTCTCTTTCAAATTTAAATTCAAGTGATATCAAAGGTAATGAAATCAAACGCGAAATAAATATACCGCTGAATCTTAAGTTTACAATTTGTAAATTTACCTTTATGAAAGTAGGATTATTTTTTGGGTCTTTTAACCCTGTGCATATAGGTCATTTAATTTTAGCCAATCATATTTTAGAATATTCAGACATAGATGAGTTATGGTTTGTGATAACACCAAGAAGTCCATTCAAGAAAAATGAATCATTGGCAGATGATTATCAACGTTTGCATATGGTGAATCTTGCGATTGACGAATATGAACATATGCGCACGAGTAAGGTGGAATTTGATATGCCACAACCTAATTATACTGTACATACGTTAGCAAAGCTTAGAGAAGATTATCCACAACATAGTTTTACGTTGATCATGGGAGAGGATAATCTGACGCATTTACATAAGTGGAAAAACGCTGCCTATTTGGTAGAAAATTATGATATTCTGGTGTATCCTCGCTTACATAAAAGTAAAAAGAAACCCAAAGTGTCAATGGATCGTATCACCATGGTAGATGCTCCAATTATAGAAATTTCTTCCACAGCTATACGACAAGCCTATAAGGACGGTAAAAACACCAAACCTCTATTACCAAACAAGGTTTATACTTATTTAGACGGTAGTAATTTATATCTTTAAAAATCTGAAATTTGCGCTATGAATCATGTGGTTTTCTTTGATGGTGTTTGTAACCTTTGCCAAGGTTCTGTGCAGCAGTTAATCAAATTGGATAAAAATAATGTCTTAAAGTTTAGTTCTTTACAATCTGATTTAGGTCAAGAGATTTTGAAGAAAAATCAGCTAGATACACAGCACTTTCAATCGATTATTTATTTGAAAGACGATAAAATTTATCAAAAATCAGATGGAATTATAGAAATATTATTGGACTTAGGAACTGGCTGGAATTGGGTTGCTATTTTTAAAATTATTCCTAAATTTTTACGGGATAGAATTTACATGTTAATTTCTAATAATAGATATAAACTATTTGGCAAACAAGAAAGTTGTTGGTTGCCGACACCAGAGCTTCAGAAAAAATTTATATCTTGAAACGTATTGAATTATCCGCTTTATAAAACCGCTATTCATGGCTCAAAAACCTTTTAAAATATACAATGCTTCTGCAGGAGCTGGGAAAACTTATACTCTCGTTTTTGAATTTATTTCGATCCTTTTACAAAAACAGTCTCCAGATTCCTTCAGAGAATTATTAGCGATTACTTTTACCAATAAGGCGGCGAATGAGATGAAAGAAAGAATCATTCAGCAATTACAGAAATTGGCGAATGGAACCGTTTCTAATGATGAAATGGAAGCTTTTGAAAGGCGAACTGGCTTAAGTCGAGAAATAATTGAATCTAAAGCGCAGGCGATTTTAACAGCCATCTTGCATCAGTATGCCTTGTTTTCTGTAAGTACAATTGATAAATTTAATCTTCGTTTGATGCGTGCATTCTCACAAGATATGGGCTTGAGCCTTAACTTTGATGTAGAGATGGATGTAAAAGAGATTCTAAAAGAATCCGTAGATCTACTGTTTTCTGACTTAAATGAGAATAATGACTTATCTAAATTGATTACTAAGATCGCAATAGAAAATCTAGACGAAGATAAACACTGGGATGTTTCTAAAGAAATCACGGATAAAGCTGGCAAGTTATTTCAAGATAAATTTCTTGAGGAATTAAAACTTTTAGAAAAAATCCCCTTAAAAAAACTGGTTGCTTTTAGAGAAAAAGCTAGGAAAAATTATATCAACAGTAGGAATACAATGCAAGCACTTGCACAAGAAGTGTTAGACTATGCTGCACGCAATGGTTTATCGAATGATGATTTTAAATATAAAAATTCTGGTGTTTTATCCTACTACCAAAAAATAAAGAACGGTTCAGCAGAGCCTTATGGTAAAAGACAACAAAGCATGGTGGATGCTGGGATTATTTTAGCCAATAAAAATCATCCACTTCAAGATGAGCTTTTGGTTCTTATGGCAGAGAAATATGAAGGAATTTTAAAGGAGGTATTGCTTTATAATTTCTGGCAAAAAATCTATAAGAATATTAATCCTATCACCACCCTAAATGAGGTTGATAAAAAATTAGAGGAATTAAAACAAGAAAATAATATTCTTTTAATTTCTGAATTCAATAAAGTCATCAGTGAAAATATCAAAGATCAACCAACGCCTTTTATCTATGAAAAAATGGGTAATCGGTATAGAAATTACTTTATCGATGAATTTCAAGATACCTCAAATTTACAATGGGAAAATCTAAAACCTTTAATAGATAATGCTATCGCTACCGATGATTCTGTAATGATTGTGGGAGATCCTAAACAGTCAATTTATAGATTTCGTGGTGGAAATCCTGAATTGATGATTGGTTTGTATAATGCAAAAGATAATCGTATTCAGACAGAAAACCTACCAAAAAATTGGCGGAGTCATGCAGAGATTATTCAATTCAATAATTTACTTTATACCCATATTGCAGAAAGTTTGCCTAATCCGATTTATCAATCCTTATATGTAGAAGGAAATAAACAAGAACTAAATCACAAAAAAGGGGGGTATATTCAACTTAATTATTTAGAAAAACCTTCTAGGGATAGTGGGTTGAAGTTTTTTGACGATGTGGTAATACCACAATTAATTGCAAATATTCGTACAAGTTTAGATAATGGATTTAGCTATCAAGATATGGCTATATTAGTAAGGCAGAGGGCGGAAGGAAAAAGTATCGCAGAGGCTTTGGCAGCGGAAAATATTGATGTGATTTCTAATGAATCTTTGATGTTGAATAATGCCGTAGAGGTTCAATTACTTTTAGCATTTATTCGATTTTTGAGTGATAAGGAGAATAAAACCTTCAAAGCAGATTTACTTTTAATGCTTAATTATTATCAGCTTATTGACACACCAGATGCATCCGCTTTATACCATAAATTAATCCATTTAAATAGCCTAGATTTTATTAATGCGCTCAAAGAAGAAGGTGTAGATTTGACTTTCACCGATATGCCTTTTAAAACTTTATATGATCAAGTTTCTTCTGCTATTCGAGCATTTCGATTAGATGAAAAAGGAGGATCATACTTAACTTTTTTTATGGATGAATTGTTAAGCTTTCAACAGAAAAAAGAAGTTACAGCATCAGCTTTTATTAATTATTGGGATGTAAAAGGTGCAGATAAAAGCATTGCGATGCCAGAGGGGAATAATGCGATTCAATTAATGACTATTCACAAATCAAAAGGATTAGAGTTTCCAGTAGTGTTTATTCCTGCTGCAACTTGGGATTCTAGGTCTAGTGGTGTGTGGATATCATTAGAGGGAGAAGAAGTTGGTAAATTGTATATGGATGGCATCAAGAGTGAAGATCATTTGCCAGCTTCTATGTTAGAGCGTGTGATAGAAGAGGAAATGCAATCGGAATTAGATTCCTTGAATATGCTTTATGTGGCCACAACAAGAGCCGTAGAACAGTTGTATATCGGTACGCAACTTGTTCCTAAGGAAACTTCAAATACCACTTTGAATTACTTTAAATCATTTGCGGAGAAAGTTGGCTATACAGATGATCATGCGATTATTTTTGGAAGTCCAGAGAGAGTTTCAAATCGTGAAACCAATAAGTCAAGTACTGCCAATGTACCCTATATATCATCAGAGTGGACGCAGAAAATTAGGGTGAGCCAAGAGCATGTGTTACTTTGGGATGAGGCTCGCGTACAGTCAATGGCATACGGGAATAAAATGCATGCCGTTTTAGAAAAATTAAATCATGTAGAGGATGTCTCAGAACTATTGACTCAGTTTGAAATGCAAGGGTTTATCTCTTCAGATGAAAAAGAGTCTATTGCTATGGAGTTAGATCGTTTATTTTCTATTCCTGAGCTGGTTGAGTTATACAAAGAAGAGACCTTTTTGAATGAAAGAGATTTTATTTCATCTAATGGGCTTATTTTCAGACCAGATAGATTGGTGAAGATTAAAGAAGGTTGGGTGTTGATAGATTATAAGACAGGTGAACCACTCCAAAAGCATAAAAATCAAATTAATCAATATGCTGAAGACCTTACAAGGTTAGGATTTAATATAATTAAAAAATATCTTCTGTATTTAGGATCTGGAAATAAAGTTATGGAAATGGTTTAAGTAGATAATAGATTGATAATTTATTTCAGATTTTTTAAATATAATTCATTAAAGGTTTTGGGTGGTATGCTTTTTGGATTTTAAAGTTGTAAAATATATCAATGAAATATCTTTCAGTAATCATTTTAGCATTTTTAATCACGAGTTGTAGTACACAAAATATGAATACAACCACCCAACCATTAGAGGAAAAATGGGAATTAACCTCTATAAATGGTGAAGATATTAATCTACAAAAACCATTAACACTTACATTAGGTGAAAATAATCATTTGCATGGTTATTTTGGTTGTAGCCAAGTCAATGGTACGTATGCAATTAATGGAGATACTTTCGTTGCAAGTAAACTTAGTTCCACAAGAATGATGTGTGATGAAAAAGCTATGGAGTACGAAAATATAGTTTTAAATACCCTTGAGAATCAGCAGACTATTCACCGTGATGATAATCAGATAAGTTTAGTGAGCGGTGATGCCCAACTTGTTTTTAATAAAATTGGGAATATAGAAGTAGTAGGTAGGTATTGGAAGTTAGTCGAATTAGATGGCAAAAAAGTGACATTTGCAGAAAACCAAGAAGCAGAACAATATATGATTTTGAGAACAGGGAACAGCGTAAACGGCTTTTCTGGTTGTAATTACTTCAACGGTTCTTTTGATTTAAAAAGAGATAATCAGATTTCATTCGATGAAAACATGGCCACAACCATGATGGCTTGTGAAGACATAGACGAAAGAAGTTACTTACGAGTTTTCAAAGATGCTGAAACTTATAAAGTTTCAAACAACCAACTTTATTTATACAATCAAGGTAAGACTCTTGCCGTATTTGAGGATGTATTATTCTAACTAGCTAATTATTGCATTTAATAAAAATTCATAGAAAAGCCGAATAGAGGAATCTCTTCGGCTTCGTGTTTGATGGAGTTAGGTAAAAATCTTATCTCCCGATTTATCCGTAAATTTGCACTCCCGCATGAAGATAAAAGATAACATACAACTCATATTGCAGACATTGCCAGAGAAACCAGGGGTTTATCAACATTTGGATAAAGACGGGAAGGTGATTTATGTAGGAAAGGCTAAGAATCTTAAGAAAAGAGTTTCTCAATATTTTCAGAAAGATCATGGGAATAGCCGTACAAGGGTTTTAGTGCGTAAGATTGAGGATATCAGAACGATTGTAGTAGAGACGGAGTTTGATGCACTTTTATTAGAAAATAATCTGATCAAAAAATATCAACCTCGCTATAATGTAATGCTGAAGGATGATAAAACCTATCCATGGATTTGCATTAAAAATGAACGCTTCCCTCGATTAATTTACACCAGACAGTTTATAAAGGATGGTTCTGAATATTTTGGTCCATACGGTTCTCCTAGAATTGCAAAAATCTTATTAGGATTATTTAGAGAGATTTATACTTTTAGAACATGTAATTATGATTTATCTCCAGAGAAAATTGAAGCTGGAAAATATAGTGTATGTTTAGAATATCATTTGGGGAATTGTCTTGGTCCTTGTGAAGGTTTACAGGGTGAGGAAGATTATAATCAAATGATCAATAATGCTCGAGAGATTTTAAAAGGAAACTTTAGAGAAGCCACTGACTACCTGAAAACAAAAATGCAAGAATTTGCAGAAAATTTAGAGTTTGAAAGGGCTCAGAAGATGAAAGAAAAATTAGATTTACTCGATCGTTATCAGGCTAAATCTACGGTGGTGCATCCCTCAATTTCTAATGTGGATGTATATAGCATTATTTCGGATGAAAGTTTTGCTTATGTGAATTTCTTCAATATTGCTAATGGTGCTATTATTCGCAGTCATACCACTGAAATTAAGAAGAAATTAGATGAGTCCAATGAAGAAATTTTAGAAGAGGCTATTATTGAATTACGAGAAAGGTTTCCCTCTAACGCCAAAGAAATATATTTACCATTTGAGCTCGATTTTGAAATTCCAGGGATTAAATTGACGGTTCCTTTAATTGGAGATAAAAAACGCATTGTAGAATTGTCTGAACGAAATGCGAAATACTACCGCATAGAAAAGTTAAAACAAACCAAAATAGTAGATCCTGATAGGCACACGAAACGTATCATGGCGCAAATGAAAAATGATTTACGCCTACCAGAAGAGCCTAGGCATATAGAAGGTTTTGATAACTCTAATATTCAGGGAACTAATCCTGTAGCGGCTTGTGTAGTCTTCAAAGATGGGAAACCAAGCAAAAAGGATTACAGGCATTACAACATCAAAACCGTAGAAGGGCCAGATGATTTTGCGAGTATGGAAGAGGTCGTGTATCGGCGGTATAAAAGATTGATGGATGAGGGAGAAGACTTACCTCAATTGATTGTAATTGATGGGGGAAAAGGGCAACTGAGTTCTGCCGTAAAGAGTCTAGATGCCTTAGGGTTGCGTGGCAAAATCAGTATTCTTGGAATCGCTAAAAGGTTAGAAGAAATTTATTTTCCTGGTGATTCTGTGCCTTTATATTTAGATAAAACTTCAGAAACTTTAAAGGTTTTACAACATGTAAGAAATGAATCGCACCGTTTTGGGCTCAATCATCATAGAAATCGCAGGAGTAAAGGTGGTTTCACTTCTGAATTAGAAGAAATTCCAGGGATTGGAGAAAAAACCATTCAAGACTTATTGAAGAAATTCAAATCAATAAAACGCATTAAATCTGCTAGCCAAAAAGAATTAGAAGAGGTGGTAGGAGTAAGTAGAGCAAGCAAGATTTTTGAATATTTCCAGAAAACTTCAAAACCGTAATTTTTTTTATTATTACCATCAACTTAATCATCCTTACCTCAATTGGGCAATTTATGAAGTTATACATAACCTGATAAATATCATTTATTTGTTATTTATTGGCATTCAGGTAAATAAATTTTTGCGTGTATCAATTAATATAATCTATTTAGACCAATTAAGAATAACATTTATATTTGTAGGAAATTTTATTTCATGAACAATTTATTTTCTACTGTATTTTTATTATTGTGCAGTTGTATATTGGCACAACGAGGAGAAGTATTGGGTACTGTAACCAATGAAAAAGGCGATTTACTTTCAGATATTAAAGTGGAGGTCGTAGAGGTTCAAAAAAGTACATTTACCAGTGATGGCTCTTATCATCTAAGTCTAGAGCCAGGAAATTATACTTTAAAATTTATATCTCCTACACTAGATGAGAAAACTTTAAACATTCAACTTGCTAGCGGGGAAAGCTTGCGCAAAGATATAATCCTAAATAATGTAGTGGTTTTAGATAATCTAGAACTGTTTGGATCAATTAATAAGCAACCAGAAAAACTAGATATAATCACGCGATTACCCCTAAAACCTAGTGAGAATATACAAACTATCACCACAATCTCTAACCAAGTGATAGAAAAACAAGGCATTTTGACCATATCTGATGCTGTACGCAATGCACCAGGAGTTTATACGTATGCCACTTACGGGGGAAGAGCAGAAAGTATTGGGGCAAGAGGATTTCGTGGAATTCCTTTGTTAAAAAATGGGGTGCGTGTACATTCAGACTTTAGAGGACAAGGTTTTCTTACTGATATGCAAGGAATAGAATCTGTACAAGTTATAAAAGGTGCGGCGACTATTTCTCAAGGGTTTGGATTAGACTTAGGTTCTGCAGGAGGAGTGGTAAATTTGGTAACGAAAACGCCAGATTTTAAGGATTTTGGAAGTGTTAGTTTGCGTTATGGAAGTTGGAATCAAGTTCGGCCTACTGTAGACATTAATCGTGTTTTAAATAAAAATAAAACACTTGCTTTTCGATTAAATGGGGCGTATGAATATTCAGAACATTTCACGGGAGTCAATGATAATCAAAGATACTATGTAAATCCCTCTTTGCGATGGAAGCCAAGTGATAAGTTAGATGTTAAATTAGAGATGGATTATTTTGATGATAAGAGAGCACCTGACGCTGGTACTGTGAATTTATCCAAGGATAACAAAGAAAATCTAATTTATGACTTGCCAAAAGATCGATATTTAGGTTTTGATACAGATGAATATACGAACCAAACATTAACATATAGTGCGAGTGCTAAATATGATGTATCTGATTATTTATATCTGAAAGGAGGATTCTATGGAAGTTCTATGAAGAGTGATGGAATTGCTGCTTTTTTAAGCCAAACTGAAAATAGTGCTAATATCATAGAAAATCCAAATATTGTAGGCAGAGCTTTAAGAAGACCGGCTTGGAGAAAAGATGATAACCAAGTGGGACAGGTGGATTTTGTTTTTCATCATATAGAAACTGGTGATTTTAAACACTTGGCTCAGGTAGGGTTTGATATTAGAAAAAGCCAAGTAGAAACCAAGAATTATAATACCATAGGTATAGATGAGATTGATGTTTTTAATGACCAAATTTCAAATACATATAATCAGAATGCAGTATTTACAGAAACAGGAGGGGCAGAGCAAGATAATAGACAATGGGGTGGATTAGCTCAATACGTGGTTGAATACAAGGATTGGGCCCGATTTTTCGCTGGACTTCGCTACTCTAATTTTGATAATGAATCTACGAATGGACGATTAAATAAAAAGACGAACGAGATGGCATACTCCACTTCATCTGCGGATGGAAACACATGGAATCCAATATTTGGTTTGATGGTATATCCTAGAAAACAGTTAGGAATTTTTGCCTCTTACACCAATACGACCAATCCAAGAAATGCCTCTAATTTGAATGAAAAAGGAGAGATGTTAGGGGATGAGAGATCTAATCAATTTGAGGTTGGGTTTAAGTCTGAATGGTTTAAAAATAGATTACGTTTTAATTCAACCTACTATCGGGTAGAAAATAAAAATATGATTATGCAGGATGCTGCATTAAATAATGAAGGAAATTTAGAGTTGCTTCCTTGGTACATCAAGGGGGGTGATGATATAAGACAAGGGGTAGAACTAGAGCTTATTGGTAGAATTTCCAATGATTGGGAGGTAATGATGGGTTATTCTTGGTTAGACGCGAAATTTGAAAATGCTACAACTTTTATGGATGGAAGTAAACCAAATAACACGCCAGAGCATGTGGCAAACTTCTGGACCAATTACACCTTTTCACAAGGATATTTAGCAGGATTGAGTGTTGGAGCGGGAGTATACTATTTGGGAGAAAGACCGTATAATGATTTTGTGAAAACTCCATTTCATGGCATAGTACCTGGTTTAGAGCCTTGGAATAATGATGCATATACGACCTTGAATGCACAAGTTGGCTATAAAATCAATCAGTTGAATGTCAAAGTATTTTTAAATAATATTTTAGATGAAATTGGGTATAATGCTTACCGCAATGTATATATTAATAGAATTAACCCTAGAAATTTTGCGATACAAGTAGCATACAGTTTTTAAATCTCCTCTTCATGTTAATTATAAAAAGGTTCAGTTTTCGATGATGAAAACCGAACCTTTTTTTGTTTTAAGTATAAATCAAGAACTACAACTCAACATGCTACAGCCTGGTACATTATCTGCCCAGTCAGGTCTTTTCTGTTGAAGTGATGGAAATTTATTTTCATAAGGATTCTGTAATGCTTGATATAACTTCTCAAATTTTTCGTAATTACCCTTTTCTGCGTCTTGTATCGCATCATACAATTGATAGTTTCTTAAAATAAAATGTGGGTTATTTTTCTTCATCAATTGTATAGATTTTTCTTTTGAAATGGTGTTAGCTTCTAACCTTTCATCATACGCTTGAATAAAATTATTAAAGATTTTGTGATGCGCATCATTTAATTCCTGATAACGCACATTTTCTAGATTAAATGTTCCACTTTCTCTGTATTTCATCAGTTCTACAAAGAATAAAGTATAATCTAATTTTAAATCAAGCATCATCAATTGCCAAGATTTAATGAAAGATTGATTGGCTTTGATATCTTCATCTAAACCTAATTTAGCACTGATCATATCATCAAAACTATGCCAAAAAGTTGGCTCAAAATCGTTCAAAACCTCTTGGATTGCTTCTGTATCGTCAATCAAAGGATATAAGGCATTCGCCAATGCATGGATGTTCCATAGCGCTATATTTCCTTGTTGGCCAAACGCATATCTTCTTCCAGGTAAATCTGTGGTATTTGAAGTAAACTTTAAATCATATTCTTCCATCATGGCATAAGGTCCATAATCTATCGTTAACCCCAGAATAGACATATTATCTGTATTCATCACTCCATGCACAAACCCAATACGATACCAATGGATAATCATTTCGATGGTTCTTTCTTGAACCTCTTTTAAAAAAGCCACATACCTCTCTTTCCCTTCTAGGTTGGTGATGGATGAGAAATATCGGTTAATCACCCAGTCCGCTAGACTCTTTAAAGCATCAATTTTATTATGGGCGGTAAGAAATTCAAAATGTCCAAATCTTATAAAACTCTCGGCTGTACGTATCATCACAGCGCCTGGTTCCAACTGCGGATTACCATTGTACATGATATCCCGCATCACTTGCTCTCCTGTCAAACTTATGCTGAGTGATCGGGTAGTGGGAACGCCTAGATGATACATGGCTTCACTCATCAAGTATTCTCGAATGGTGGATCGTAACACGGCTCTACCATCAGCATGTCGTGAATAGGGCGTGGCACCTGCTCCCTTCCATTGAAGTTCTATAAATTTACCGTTATTATCCCTTATCTCGCCTAAGCCTATCGCGCGACCATCACCTAATTGACCAGCCCATTGCCCGAATTGATGTCCAGCATAAGCGGTAGCATACGTTTTTAAATCCTTTGGTGGATTGGCATTCATAAGATCAGTTTCTGTAGCCGTCAAAGGAGAGCTGAAACCTAAACTTTCTGCCAGTTCTTTATTATAGTGAATTAATTTTGCCTCTGGATACCCGATAGGGTTCACCAAGGCATATAGTACATCAGGAGTTTGGCGCTGCATGGGATTATAAGTGGTATCACCCACAAATGATTCTAGAAAGGGCTGTCTTATTTTCATTTTCATCATTCAAAATTTTTAGAATAAACCTCTCCCATAATGATAGAAGAAGCAATGGCTACATTGAGGCTTTCGGTATTGTTTCCATTTTGTGGAATGCTAATTTTTTGAGTACAAAGGTTGGCTATGTCATCTGAAATACCATTAGCTTCATTACCCAATACGAGAAATCCATGGGACGGAAACTTAGTTTTATAAATATTTTCTCCATCCATAAAGGTTCCTATTACAGGGGCGTCTATTCTGTTGAATAAATCAATTAAATTCAAATAATGTACCCGAACGCGGCTGAGTGATCCCATGCTAGCTTGTACTACCTTGGGATTATATAAATCTACCGTATTTTCTGAGCAAAATATATCTTTCATCCCAAACCAATCTGCTAGCCGAATGATAGTGCCTAGGTTACCAGGATCTTGTACCCCATCCAGGGTAAAACAGATTTCATTCAGTGAACTTGGGGTAGTGTAGGTAGGCTGTTCAAAGACTGCCAAGATGTTGGGTGGGGTGATCAATCCACTAATAAGTTTCATGTCTTTTTCTGTAATGATGTCAGCCTCTCGAAATTCCGTTTTAAATGCCTCAGTGATATAAAAATGTAAAGGAGTATAACCACTTTTTATAAATTCGACAATCGATTTTTTACCTTCTACCACAAATAAACCATAATTCTTACGATACTTTTTTTGTTGTAACTGTTTAATTAATTTGATGGTTGCTTTGGTTGGCATATCTTTGCTAAAATTTTATTTGAATGGGTGTGAAAGTTACAAAGATACTATTCTTTGCTTCAATTATTTGGGCTATGTGCAGTTGTAGTGTGACCAAAAAATTAGAGGAGAATGAACTTTACCTAAAATCTAATCGTTATGAGTTTGAAGGAAAAAGCCCTTTTAAAAGTGAGTTAGAAGATTATGTGAGTCAAAAACCAAATAGAAGATTATTTGGATTCATCCCTGTAAAGGATTGGGCTTATAATGAGGTGCCTAAAAAATATGATTCTGTTTTTCTAGATTATTATAGCTATAGTTTTGATGAAAGAAATCAAGATATTCTGGACAGTTTATTTATTAAATATGGGCTAGAAGATCAAGTGGGAAATACCAAATGGGTCTTACGTCAATTTTATAGAACCGGAGCTAAACCTATAGTTTTAGATACGGTAAGTACAGGAATTTCTGCAAGAGAAATTGATGAATTTTATTTTCAGCGTGGTTATTTCGATGCCACCGTAGAACCAGCTTATCATATAGATTCTTCAGCCCAAAAGGCTAGAGTCACCTATCATATTGATGTGAAAAAACCATCTAACATTGTTGCCTATGATCAGGTGATTAAAGATAGTAATTTAGAAAAATTATACGCAAAATCTCATGGAGAATCGATTGTAAAAGAAAATGAACGATTTGATGTGCGCAATTTTGAGAAGGAACGGGATCGCTTGACAACCATCTTTGAGAATAATGGATACTATCAATTCAATGAATTTGGACAAGAGTTAATTTTTAAAATTGATTCAACCCAGGATAAAGAATTGCGTGCCACTATGGTAATTGGTAAACCAGAAAATGATACGATTAAATCTTTTCAACAATATTATATTGGAGATGTCAATGTATATGTAGACGGTGTAATAGATTCTACACAAGTAAATTATAAGCAGTATCATAAAGGGTATTATCTAAAATCAGCTAACCCTTTTAAATTAAGACCAAGAGTATATACGGATGCCATTACATTAAATTCAGGCGACCTATATTCTAAGAAAGCGGTTGCGGAGACCCGTAATTTAATTTTTGATAGAGAGAATTTTTCTTTGCTCGGTTTGTCGCTAGAGCGCAATTCAGATAATCCATTGGATTCAATTTTAAACCCATACATCATCTTAAAACCAAAAGATAAGTACAACATAGCGTTATCTTTTGAGGCCATGTATTCTCAGCTTTTAAACTTTGGGGTTTCTCCAGGGATACGGTTTTTAACAAGAAATATTTTTAAAGGTGGCGAAAATCTAGAAGTTAATCTAAGAGGGACTGCAGGTACAGTAAATTCTGCTGATAACCCTAAAGCCTTTTTTAACGCTTATGAGTTATCTTTTGAAACAAGTTTGAATTTCCCAAGATGGTTGCTACCTTTTAATTCAGAAGGATTAGTTCCTAAAAGCTATAATCCAAAATCATCTATGCGTTTAGGATTAGCGGGGCAACGTAATATTGGGTTGGGTAGTTTAAATTATAATGCAGGACTAGATTACGCTTGGTCACCAGGATATAACCAGCATATTTTTGATCTCATCAATTTCGAATACATCAGAAATACAGAAAAAGATAAATATTATCGCATATTTACGGTAGATAGGGAAATCAAAAATGCGGCATTCAATGCCTATTTTCAATATAGCCCAGAGGTGCAGGAACTGTACCAGAACCAAGATATTTCTACAGATGAATTGGAGTATTTAATCTATATTGATAATCAATTCATAGATCAATTGCCTATCAATGCCTATTCTTTTGAAGATTATACTAAATTCAGAAATGTTATTTTTAAGAAAAATAGCATTACACAAGATGTGGTAATTCAGTCTTTTGCACATACCTATATTTATAATGAAAATAGGAAAAAATCTGTAAAACACCCATGGTATATTGGGGCAAAAGTGGAGGTGGCTGGTGCGTTTTTACGCTTATTAGATGCCACCTTTGGGTTTAAGGAAAAGGATGATTATTTTGATCAAAATCAATCGCTTGTGGGAGGAGTTCCATATTCAGAATTTGTGCGATTAGATTTAGATTTGCGTAAAACTTTTCAGTTAACACCCAAGACACAATTAGCATTTCGTAGTTTTACAGGAATTGCATATCCATATGGGAATTTGTCTACCTTGCCATTTAGCCGTGCATACTTTGGGGGTGGATCCAATGATGTAAGAGCTTGGCAAGCGTATGAACTTTCTCCCAATCCATTAAGGCCTAATGATGATGGAACATACATTGATGAAATGAAACTAACTTGGAATGCAGAATATCGATTCCCAATAGTAGGAATTATGAATGGAGCGGCTTTTGTAGATGCAGGGAATATTTGGAGTTTAAGCGATGACAACTTAGACACTAAATTTAAATTCAATCGCTTCTTCTCTCAAATGGGTGTGGGTGCTGGTCTTGGGATGAGGTTTGATTTGACCTTTGTGATAGCACGATTAGATTTCGCATGGAAAATGCATGATCCAGCTTATCCAGAGGGAGAGAGATGGATTCCAGATTTCAATATTTTAAAGCCTCAAATTCAATTCGGAATCAATTATCCTTTCTAATCTATTTGAAACTTCAGATATGTAATCTTTTTATTTTCCTTCAGAAATGATTTTTCATAATGGGTTTGAATTTCCTTCAAAGATGATGGTAAATCATGTGTAGAAGGATTGTATATATCATGATTAGCAAATTCCACAGGATATTCATTTACCCCAATAATACCTAAAGTATAACCATGTAAGAATTCACTATCTGTTTTCAGGTGAATAGAACCTCCCGGTTTTAGAATCTCCTTATATCGTGCAATAAATTCTGGATGGGTTAGGCGATGCTTCTGTCTCCTGTATTTAATTTGTGGATCTGGAAAAGTAATCCAAATTTCACTAATTTCGTTTGCGTCAAAAAGTAGATGAATCAATTCAATCTGTGTTCTCAAGAAACCGACATTATCTAGATTTTCTTCTTGTGCCGTTTTAGCGCCACGCCAGATTCTAGCTCCCTTGATATCTACCCCAATAAAATTTTTATCAGGAAATCTTTTAGCTAGCCCAATCGTATATTCTCCCTTTCCGCACCCTAATTCTAAAATAATAGGATTGTCATTTTTGAAAAATTCACTTCCCCACTTTCCTTTCAATTCAAACCCATTTAATACCTGTTCGCGGCTTGGTTGTATCAAATGATCAAAAGTCTCATTCTCTTGAAACTTCTTTAATTTATTCTTTCCCATACTGCGAAAATATTGAATGTTATCTGATTTAAAAACTGTAATTTTATAATTATGAATTGGATTATACTTGTTATTGCTGGTTTGTTTGAAGTAGGATTTACGTTTTGCTTAGGAAAAGCGGGTGAGTCCAACGGCGTAGAACAACTCATTTGGTATATAGCTTTTGGAGTGTCTATCACTTTAAGTATGGTTTTGCTTATCAAAGCTATAGAAACTATACCTATCGGTACAGCCTATGCGGTTTGGACGGGTATAGGAGCTGTTGGAACTGTTTTAGTTGGGGTATTCTTTTTTCAAGAATCAATGGATTATAAACGTTTGTTCTTTTTAAGCACACTTATCCTATCTCTAATTGGATTAAAGTTTGTAAGTGCCAGTTAATAAAAAATGTACCTCGATCATTCAAGGTACATTC
>JBPCUN010000101.1:0-10364 GCA_051011115.1 Weeksellaceae bacterium | reverse complement strand
ACGATACCACTGTATTATCTAAACCATTGATTCGTAATGCAGCGGGTAGTGACTTCTTTATGGAAATCGCAAAATTAAGAGCGCTACGAATTTTATGGGCAAACTTCACACAAGCACTAGATATTAAAAGTGAATTAATCATACTTACAGAAACAACGTTACGAAATAAATCTGTCAAGGATAAATTCAATAATATAGTAAGATCTACCTTTGAAAGTGCGGCTGCGATATTCGGAACTTCTGATGCGATATTAGTGCATCCTTATGATGAACTATTTGTGGAGAATAAAGATTTAGCATTGGAATTAGGATTTAAACAGCAATTTGTATTAAGAGAAGAGTCCTTTTTAAATCAATACATTGATCCTTTAAAAGGCTCTTACTATGTGGAATTCCTAACAGAACAATTAGCTACCAAAGCATGGGATACATTCAAAACTCTAGAAAGCGAAGGTGGTTTCTTAAAAGGATTAAACAAAGGTACCATTCAACGTAAGATCAAAGCGTCCGCACAATTGGAACAAACCCAATTTGATGAAGGCAAATTAAGCCTAATTGGATTAAACAAATTTCCAAACATGAAGGATCAAGTGATTCGAGATCAGATAAAAGCTAGACCCACGCTTGAAGGTAAAACCATGTTTGAGACGGTTTCTAAAAAACGATTAGCTGAATCTATTGAGTTAGAAGAATAAAGCTTACCCTATCATTTATGGATTTAACTGCTTTATCCAGCACCGAAGTTCAAAGTTGGATACATGAACATCTATCACAAAATGCCTATGATTTAGCACTTAAAAAACCTCCTTTTTCAGATATTTCTATGGGAGATTTGGTGCAACAAGTACAGGGATGGCAAGTGGCAAAACGCAAATTCCCTAAGTTGTTTGACGATACGGAATGTTTATTTCCACCTAAATTAAATCTAGAACAAACCTCTTCTGCAGCAACGGCATCTTATAAATCACAGCATATTAAGGGACAGGAAATTGTAGATATTACAGGTGGTTTCGGTATAGATTGTCTTTATTTCGCTCAATCTTTTAAAAAAGTTTATCATATAGAGCGTATTGAAGAACTTCAAGCTATTGTAGCCCATAATACAAAAAAATTAAAAGTCACCAATATTGTATCCTATGCTGCGGATGGTATTGAATTTTTAAATCTACATCCAGAGATTAATGATATACTGTATGTGGATCCTGCTAGGCGCAACCCGAATCAGAAAAAGGTCTTTTTATTAGAAGATTTAAGTCCTAATATTCTAGACTATATCCAAATTTGGAATGAAAGATTTAATGAAGTTTGGATTAAACTATCTCCTATTATTGATATTCATTATTTAATTAAAACCATACCTGAATTGTCTCAAATTCATTTAGTCGCTGTAAAAAATGAGTTGAAGGAAGTTTTAATTCAAACCAAAAAAAATCCTTTACAACAACTGATTGCTATCAACTTAGAAACTGCTCAAAATCCTTGGTCTGTAGATTGGTTTGCCTCCTATCCTACTCCTATGTATTCAGAGGTGTCAGATTATATTTATGAACCGAATGCACCGATTCAGAAATCAGGTTTTATTGATATACTAGCAACTCAATTTGATGTGGCGAAACTGCATCCGAATTCCCAATTATTTACTTCTGATCATTTTTATCCTAATTTTCCGGGGAGGGTTTATAAGATTGTAGATTTAATTAAAAATCCTAAAAAAGCATTAAAAGGAAAATCTATACAAGCTATTCATCGCAATTTCCCAGAGCCTTTAGCTCAACTAAAGAAAAAATATCGTTTTTCAACGGATGGCAACGATCCTATAATTTTTACACAAACCCTGAACCAAGTCCTTATTTTAGAGGCTGAACAGATGACATAAAACTAAATTTCGCTGAATTTTAAACCTATTCATAAGGCTAAATAAATTTGTAACTTTGCGGCATGCATCAACAGGATACTATCGTAGCACCCGCAAGCGGACATCAAGCAGCGGCCATCGCCGTTATACGCGTCTCTGGCCCAGAGGCTTTGGGAATAACAGAAAAAATTTTTAAGTCTAAATTCAAAAAGAAATTAGAAAAACAAGCCTCTCACACCCTACATTTTGGCGATATCGTCGATGGGGATGAAATAGTTGATGAAGTATTAATTTCTATCTTCAAAGATGGGAAATCTTTTACAGGAGAAGAAACAGTAGAAGTTTCTTGTCACGGCTCTGTCTATATTCAAGATCGGATCATTGATTTATACCTAAATCATGGTGCACGATTAGCAGAGCCTGGAGAATTCTCTATGCGAGCCTTTAGTAATGGTAAATTTGACTTGATGCAAGCAGAGGCTATTGCAGATTTAATTGCTTCTGACTCTAAAGCTTCGCACGATATTGCAATGACGCAAATGCGGGGTGGAATTTCATCGAAGTTAAATACATTGCGTAAAGAATTGATTCGATTCACAGCACTTTTAGAACTAGAACTAGATTTTTCTGAAGAAGATGTTGAATTTGCAGATCGTACAGAATTATTGCAATTATTAGATGACATCCAAATGCAAGTAAAGGTTTTAATTGATTCTTTTACTTATGGAAATGCTATTAAAAATGGGGTTCCTGTAGCCATTGTAGGTAAACCGAATGCTGGTAAATCTACCCTTCTTAACCAATTATTGAATGAAGAGCGTGCCATTGTGAGCAATATTGCAGGAACCACCCGAGACACCATTGAAGAAGTCTTGAATATTGGGGGCGTTAATTTCCGTTTTATTGACACGGCTGGGTTACGTGATACAGAGGATGAAATTGAGAAAATTGGCGTTGAGCGTGCTTTAGAAAAAGTAAAACAGGCTAAGATTATACTTTATTTATTTAATCTGAATGAAAACTCTATCACTGAAATCACCGATCATGTAGAAGCTTTTGAAAGAGAAGATTTACACTTGATTTTGTTACATAATAAGTCAGATGAATTTGAAGCTACAGGAATTGATAATTTCAATCAAGAATTAGCACAGAAAACAGGACATCAAATCTTTAATATCTCTGCCAAAGTGGGGCTTAATATAGATGAAGTAAAAGATCATATGTTCCAACTCATCAAACCAGATGGTTTTGACAATCAATTAATTATATCTAATAAACGTCACGCATTTGCACTTAAAAAAGCTTTAGAAGCCTTAGAAGCATCTGAAAGTGGATTCCGCATGAATATTCCTTCAGATCTTGTAGCTCAAGACCTGCGCGAAGCCATTCGCCAATTAGGAAATATCACAGGAGAAATCGATGTAGATAGGGACATATTAGGCACTATATTCGGGGAATTCTGTATTGGGAAGTAACTCTACTTCTTCCTATTCTTGTAAAACTATTCTAAGCTTGTCTTAATTTAATAGATACAATAAGTATTAAGCCATAAAGTTCTCTAACCTATTTTTCCATTTTTGCCAATCTGGCATTTCTCTGCTCTGCAATTGAAAGAATGCTTTGGTATGGTTTCTATGAACTAAATGACAAAGTTCATGCGTTATAACATATTCTATGCAAGGCTTAGGAGCTTTAATAAGTTCTGGATTTAAAATGATATTGCCTTTTGCAGAACAACTGCCCCAGCGATACTTCATGTTTTGAATAAAAAGGTTTCGAGGCTCTACTTTATATTTTTTGAATTGCTGAATAATGGGTTCGGCAATTTCTGGAAATTTAATTTTAGATCTTTCTTTATACCATTTATTCAAGAGTTCTCGTACATGCTTTGGATTTTTATCTAGCGTTAACACCAAAAGATATCTTCCTTTATAAAATACCTCTTCTTCTTTGCCTTCCTCTATTTTAAGTAAATATTGTCTGCCCAAATAATAATGAGATTCTCCAGACTTGTACAAATATTCTTCTTTTCTAGGTTCAAAAGATAGAAAGTAACGCTTTTGTTCTAATATCCATGGAGCACGTTTTAATAATTTCTGATTAATCGTATCTCTATTTGCATCTAACGGTGCTTTTACCTCCACAGATAAATCTGGTTTTACAGTGATTCCCAATGTTTTGCGATTGGTATAAACCAAATTAAACTTGATGGTGGTTTTTCCATACTCAATCTTTTCCATTAACTTCTAGATTTTGCTACAGACACCATCTCCTCTGCTAAACGATCTACCTCGCTCCAACTTATGTCAACACCAACTTTGTCTTTAACTTCATCATAGATATAATCACCAATTTCTAACTTCATTTTTTTCAATACATCTGTATTCTGTTGCCAATTCACCACTTTTTTATCAGAAATGATATGGTCTATCGCCAATGCTGCATCTGCCAAGACATCTTCTAAATCATCAACATCTATCCCTTTATCTTTGTAAAAAGTATGAGTTATCCCATAGTAAGCACTTGCTGTTCCATTATTTATTATTTTCTTTGGAATGCTACTATCTGTTCTGGTTAAAACTTTTTCTCTATAATCTTTGAGGCGTTCTAGGTATTCTAATTCTGTAATACGCTGCTGGTAAAAATCGTTAATGGCTTCTTGTATTAAATGAGAAAACTTTTTGTAAAAGGCAGGGTCTTCACCCATTTTTTCTGTGATATGCTTGGCCGTTCGAGAAGCAATTTTATCTGCTTTGGCTGCAGTGCCCACTGTTTTCTCTATTTCTAATTCGAAAGCCTCATCATCAAAAATATCAACCAAATTGGTCAATTTTTCTATGCCTTGCGTGGTAATATGCTGGTCTATTAATTTCTGTATTTGACCTTCGTATTTTTTATAATCTATTTTGTCAGAGAACCGTTGCGCTACCTTGGTTCTAAGGTTCATAAAGAATTTTAAATCATTTTTATACTTGTTTAATTTTTTCTCTGGTGTATTTTTATGGAAATCTATAGAAGATAAAGCCACCTTTAAAATCCGAGCATAATTGGCTAATCTCTTATAAAAGTTTTCTCTAACATCTTGTTCTCGCAAGGTTTGCTGATACAATTCGAGGTCTGTGGTATTTTGAATATGCTTAAAAATGTCTAGCAATGCTTGATGTACTGGTTCTAGTTCTTCTATCTCTGCATTAATGCTGGTTAAAGTTCCTACCAAATCCTCTTCGTCAAACTCTTCTGCATTGGAATAGGTGAGCAATGCATTGTCCAATTCTTCCACAACTCCAGCATAATCTATTATATAACCATAATCTTTATCAGGATATAATCTATTCACCCTAGCAATAGCCTGCAACAAGGTATGCCCTCTTAACTTCCTTGTAAGGTATAATACTGTGTTCTTAGGCGCATCAAACCCAGTGAGAAGTTTATCTACTACAATAATGATTTCTGGATATTCTTCATTTTTGAATTGTTTTATAATATTCTCTTCATACCTTTTACTATTGCCATGTTGATCCATCATACGTTCCCAAAAAGATTTCACCTCTTCTGGTGTTTTACCATAAGCAGAATCTTCACCTTCCCGATCATCTGGTGGAGAAATAACCAACGCACATCGCACCTTACCTATTTCTCTCAAATAATTATAGTATTTGACTGCTGTCCGTTTAGAACTACAAACCAATTGGCCTTTAAAAGGTGTACCTTGAAAATTGGTAACAAAATGTTGGCTTATATCCCAAGCAATGGCATAAATATTTTGATCTGCGTCTGCAATGTGACTTCTTTTAGAAAATTTCTTTTTAAGGTCGGCTCTTTCATAATCAGATAAACCCTCAGAAACCCTGTTAAAATAGTCATCTATGATGTTCTTATTCACATTTTGATCTGTAAACCGACCTTCATACAACAATGGAAGCACTGCCTTATCTTCCACCGCATCTTTTACGGTATAAGTATCTATAGTGCCGCCAAATTTGTGTGCAGTGTTTTTATCTTTTTTAAATAAAGGCGTTCCTGTAAAAGCAATGAAACAAGCATTAGGCATTGTTTTTTGCATGTTTATGTTAAAAGTCCCATGCTGTGTACGATGCCCTTCATCTACCAAAACAAATATATTCTTACTTAGTAATGGCTCTTCTATTCCCTTTACAGCCGTTTCAAACTTATTTATAATGGTTGTAACGACAGCATCTGTATTACTTTCTAAAATCTCAATAAGATTTTTTCCTGTTTTAGCATTCAGAACTTCTAGTCCAATGTTTCTAAATGTGGTACTAATTTGCCTATCCAAGTCTGTTCTGTCGGTAACCAAGATAATCTTAGGGTTTTTAATGCTCTTATCTCTGGCTATTGCCTCAGCAAGCAAAGCCATGGTTAAGGATTTTCCACTACCTTGGGTATGCCATATAACGCCACCATGTCTTCTGCCCTTCTCTATGATATGAATTTTCTTCATGGCTTTTTTTACTGCCACATATTGCTGGTAACGTGCGATCTTTTTTACCCCATTATCAAACAAAATAAAATTGTGAATCATGTCCATAAGGCGTTGTGGACTGGCAACTCCGTAGAGCATGACATCTTGTTCTGTAAGGGTATAAGGATCAGATAAAAGTTGTTGAATTAATGTTGCTTGTTCATTAGAGAAAAAGCGAGAATAACTTCTATCAGATATAATTTTATCCATTAAAGCGGGAGAAAGAGGCTTATTTTTAATCTCTTTAATATCGTTGGGATGAATAAACTGCTCTCGCCAAGTATTCCAAAATTCCTCTGGGGTGGCGTTGGTAGCGTACTTGCCAAATCCTATTGCACAACTCATCATCACTTGAGCATAGATGTATAAACTTCTAATTCTGTCAGATTGCTGATTGCGTAAATGCTGAGAAATAGCTTGGCCTATTGGATTTTGTAAATCTTCTCGCTTATTTTCTATCACCGCCATAGGAATACCGTTGATAAACAAAACAATGTCTGGACGATACTCTTTTTTGCCATCTGGACGCAGCACGCTAAACTCCTCCGCCATATGAAAAACATTGTTCTCTGGCGTTTCCCAATCTATAAACTTTAAAGTGTACTCCCGTTTGTTACCCTGTATGGTTTGGTCTAAGGTGGTTCCCAATGTTAGAAGTTCATAAATATATTCAGATGCCACAATATACCCTTCTTCTAAAGGAATTTCCTTTAAACGCAATACGGCTTCATCTATATTGCTTTGCGTAAATTTTTCTATCTGGGTAGAAGAAACCTTAATTTCATTTATCTTCGCTAATTGTTCCTTGAGAATAGGTTCTAACAATACATTAGAAGTTTTATTATAACGCAAATCCATTACTTCTTTATGAGATAAAAAAGTGTACCCAGCATTAATCAGCAAACGAAGTGCTGGGATTTGAGAACTATAATCTTCTTGAAAGTTGATGTTTTGCATATAATTATATTTTTAATTTATCTTGATAGCCTCTATGAAGCCACCTAAATTTCTATTTTGATCATAAATTTTTAATGGCAAATCAGCTTTTGGCATCCACGCTCTACCTAATTGAACTGCTAATGAGATAGGCATCGCTGGGAATATATTAATTTCATAATCTTCTCCATGGATTTTTTTAATTGTTCTAAATACTTCCTTTATTTTAGTAGTGAAATCGATAATCTGACCTCTTGAATGAATAAAGTCATTGTTCGGTTTATCTATATATAAACTATATATTGAAACACTCTCACCCATGACCCTCTCAATCCTTTCATTAGAAATATTATCACTTAATTCAATTTTTAATGCTATTTTTTCAAAAATATTATTAGGTTTGGAAAAATTATAATTGGTTGTAGATTCTTCATCTGCAAATTCCCAAGTATCAGGAACACGCTGTTTTTGCATTATGTCCATGGGAATAATGTCATTTATCAAAGTTCCTAAATAAATTAATAAAGGAATTGGAGCAAAAGCATATAATGATATGTGCTGTATAGAATTATCCTTAATTAATGGCAATAGAAATCTGTCAAATTTAGCATCTAATTCTTTCTTTTCTATATCCCAGAAATTAGGATTAGAATCTTTATTCATAGAATTAAAATCGCCTAGAGATATAGGTCTATTCTCGGCAGGATAATAACCAAATTTTAAACTGCTTTTTAATAAAACATAATCAAAATTAGGTGTATTTTTACCTATATTCGCTTTGTAAGTAACAATATGACTTTTCATAGAAGTTGAGAAAATATTATCAACTCTATCTTCATGTTCTTGCTTCATTTCTTTTAGAAGAGTTTCTGGGTGACCATCGACATCTTCCCGATCAATTAATCTATGATGACTATCACACAATAACATCAAGTTAGATATATCATCACTCAATAATTTAGATCGCTGTTTATCACCTCGAGGACCATTTGGTTTATCAGCTACTATATGAGCAATATATGATTGATTAAAATTTCGCATAGTTAAAATATCATTGTAAAGACTTTTTGCACATCCTCGATATTGACATCTTCCTGCTGATATGGCCCATAAAAAAAATTTATTTTTTGGAGAAATAGTTGATTGACTCATATTAATTTATTTTTTATATTTACATGCATTCCACCACCGTTCCATTTCCCAGTTAGAAACCAATTTTCATAGTGATATAACCATTCAATAGTCCAAGGTAAAATGGTTTTAGCTATAATTTGTGTTGAATCCCACTCCCTGTATTTTGGATAATATAAACAAAGTTGTTGTTCTTTATGATCATAAACGTGTGGTAACTTTTTCGCATTTTTAAACAATGGTAATGGTTTCGGTTTAGTGACATATACATTAGGAGAACTTTTATATTTATATGTTAACTTTATGTCATACAGGTCTCCTATTGGGGATGATTTTAATTTTCCTTTCCATGTTATAATATTACCTTTAAAAGTTTGAATACTTCCGTCAGGATATAATTTATTTAAATAAAATACTTGTTGAGGGATTGTCAGTGATTTAAGTTTATTCATTGCCAAAAAAGGTGTGAGGTTTAACATTACTAATAGTATTAGAGGTTGTTGACACCGTTCCTAAAAGACCTAATTCCCGATCTATTTTGTTTACACCATTTTTTGTTTGTTCCATACGTAATGTAGCAATTTGACTAAATGTTCTATCAACAGGATCTACACCAAAACTAGTTTTTAATCTTTTATGTAAGTCTTTGCGGTTAAAATCTTTTTTAAATATGTCCAAGTCATTTTTTAATTTATCAACCCATTCATGAAAGAACTTTTCTCTTTTTGAATTAGGCAAAGCCCATCTATCAGCAAAATTTTCATTTTCATTTACTGGATTAGATATCCACGAAATTTCTCTACCTAAATCATAATCATATTTTGATTCTATAAAATTTTCCATTCTATATATTACGTTATACAATGCATCCAAAATATTATCCTCACCACTATAAGCTTTAGCAGCTAAAGTTGTAATTATACAAGAAATTGGCTTTTCTTTTTTATCTTCAGAATTATAATCCTGAAACATTATGTCTCTGTGACGTTTTAATAATTGTACGACTCTTTGCAATGGAAGTTTGTTTGTTTGATAATCAGGGGTAGGTTTTACAGCATTTCTAAATGAAAACATTTTGGTTTTCACCCCAGAATATTTATTAGCCATTACCATGAACCATTTAGCATAACCAAAAGGATTACTTTGCAACCAGTTTAATGGATTTGTTTCTATATAATATTCGGGTAACTTCTCTTTATCTGTAATACTTATTAATAATTCTTTATAGTCTGTGCTTTCTAAATTGGTTAATTGTTTAGATAAAATAACAGAATGACCATGTGTATTTATGGCAGGAAGAATATCCATATGATACTTTTCAGATGAATCAGAATTTTCTCGATATTTAAGTGTCCAGCAACGTCGGCCTTCTTCATCCAGTAATGAATTATAAGTTTTATGTTTAATTAATTGATTCCCTACTAAATCTTTTAAATCCTTTTGTGTCCAATGTATTTTTTTACCTTTGAGTTCACATACTATATCTAAATCTATATCCCCCTCTGGGTCAATAGGCTGAATTATAGTACCAATTATAAAAGATCCCTGGGGTGCGATAGTAGGATTATATTGTGACAATTCCGAATCATCTTTAGTTAACCAGTTGCCAACGGCTTGGTAACTTTTTATTGCAGCATTATGTTGACTTTCTGAGATATCTAAATTCTTTGCAAGAGTTTCGATAATTTCGTTTACTTCATATCTTTGATAAGGTTGTAGCATAAGGTTATATTTTAAGTTAATAATCGTTTCTTCCCTGTAAGCAAAACTTGCATTAAACCTTTTTTCTGCTGTTCTAGGGCTTTTAATTTTTCTTCTAAAAGTTCTATTTCTTTATCTGCGGTTTGCAAGATTTCGGCTATGGCGGTTTGTTCTTTTATGGATGGAATACAGATAGTAATTTTACGAAAACCTGATTTTGATAAATTAAATCTTGTACTTCCTTGAGCAAGTTCATAC